>JALVDG010000206.1 GCA_027009095.1 Thiotrichaceae bacterium | reverse complement strand
AATGCGCTAGGCGTAGAAACTCAAGTTATTGATGCTTATCAGTCGGTGCTAGAAAATAATAATTTAGATTATGCGCTACGTGCGGAAGCGTTGACTTTGCCATCAGAAGCCGACATGGCAGAAGCAATGGATGATGCTGACCCAGAAGCTATTCATGAAGTACGTACTTTTCTACGCACAGCTATTGCTAAAGCACTACGCTTATCGCTAGAGAAAACCTATGCTGATCTTGAAGATAAAGGAGAGTACAAAATTGATTCAGAAAGTATTGGTAAACGTCGCTTAAAGAATGTTTGTTTGAGTTACTTAGGTACGATTACTGATAATGATATTGATGAAATGTGCTACAAACAGTTTAAAAATGCGACTAATATGACGGATACCTTAGCTGCATTTAGAGTATTGCTGAACAAGGAGTGTCCGCAACGAGAACAAGCAATTAGCGACTTTGAAACACGTTGGAAAGATAATACATTGGTGATGGATAAGTGGTTTATGATGCAAGCTACATCAAGCCTTCCTGCTACTTTAGAAAATGTAAAATCACTTATGAAGCACAATTTATTTGATATTAAAAATCCAAATAAAGTACGCTCATTAATAGGTGCATTCGCTAATGGCAATCCTGTCAACTTCCATAAAGCAGATGGCTCTGGTTACACCTTTATTGCAGATCGCGTATTAGAATTAGATAAATTAAATCCACAAATAGCCTCTCGTTTAGTGCGTACGCTGATTAATGGGCATCAGTATAATAAAGAAAGAGAAGTGCTAATGCGCGAAGCTTTAGAGCGTATAAAAGCGAAAGACGACCTGTCATCAGATGTATTTGAGATTGTTAGTAAGAGTTTGGCTTAGATTTTTAGCTTGAGTATAGTGATTTGGCTGATTTTTCGTATATGAGTACACGAAAGTAGTCTTTTAGTAATCAAATCAGAATCTAGCATCAGCTTTGTGCGGGGTATATTGAATATGTCCCGTACAGAGTGCTTTCGATAAACTTACTCTTTAAGAGTTATTTTGTTAGAGAGAAGCTATTAATTACAACCGATATTCGTCTGGGCTTAATTATACTTTTTCTAGCCACCAGTTGAGCTATTTATATTTACATCAGCGGTAGCAAAACGATGCAGGACATTAAGTTGAAGAACTAAGTTTAATGCCTTGCTTCTAAAGCTAGCTAATTCAGTTGGCGTTAAAGACATGCTGTTAGGGAGTTTTACTGTCATAGGATTTGCAGCAATACCATTTTTTCTAAATTCATAATGACAATGTGGACCAGTAGCCAATCCTGATGAGCCAACATATCCTATAACATCACCTTGATATACCTTACTACCTTTCTTTAGACCTTTCTTGTATTTGCTCATGTGACCATAACGAGTAGAATAACCTTCTCGATGTTTTAGTACAACTAAACGACCATAGCCACCTTTTCTGCCAATAAAATCAACAGTACCATTACCCGTTGCGATAATGGGTGTGCCACGTCTTGCTGCAAAATCTGTTCCTTTATGTGATCTCATTCTGTGTAAGATAGGATGATAGCGACCAGGATTAAAATTAGAACTTATTCGAGCACCTGCAACAGGTGTGCGAATAAATGCCCGCTTCATTTCTCTGCCTGTGGGGGTAAAGAAGTCAGACTTCCCGTCTTCACGAGTAAATCGAACGGTACGGAATTGTTTGTTTTGATTGATAAATTCAGCAGCAAGTAAATTTTGACTTCCTACCTTGTCCCCATCATGAAAAACCTCTTCATAAACAAGGGTAACCCTATCTCCAACTCGAATATCGTGTGCAAAATCGATATCCCAGTCAAAAACCTTAATAATTTGTCGTATAGTATTTCCAGGTACGCCTGCTTTTTTTCCATCAAAATATAAGCCATTTCTTATGACAAATGATGATCTTGCTTGTCGAATTTCAAATATGTTATCGACCCATTTCCCTTCCCATATACCTTCAAACCCATCACTACTTGGTTTAATAACATATGCCTTTTTGTATGATGTTGCTAAAATCAATTCAGAGAGTTTGCCATCTACAGACTTAGCTCTAACAATATTGTTTCTTTTTAAACTACTAAGAACGGATTTGATATCAGAATTACGAAGGAGTGTTTTTGCAACACTCTCTAGACCAACTTTGTATAAAATATTAGTAGGGGTGTCGTACGATTTGACGGTATGAGAGACCCATTTACTATCAGTATCTATTACCGGATGCCCTATGTAGGTTTCAATAGCTCGTTGAGGAAGTTTTAATGCTAGAAGCTCGGGATCTAGTTGAAGTTCCGTATTTACAGAAGAACCTTTATGTACATCGAGGGATTTTGGTTCTTCTTTATTGTCTAGTTTTATCGCAATAGAGAAGTTTAGTGGAGCATCAGTGTTTTGAGAGATTCTCGACGATTGAAAGGGAATATTGCCTAAAGTTGCAAGACAAGTTGCAAGAACAAAGCCTCTTGTAAGCCATGAAGGAGGAGGATTAGATGCAGGCTGTGAATCTTGGAGATATTTTCTTTTAGCAGTTTTTTTATGCGTAACAGTATTTAAATGATTGTAAGGCTGAATATCAAATTGACCTATTACGTCATTCCAACTTTTTTTTGTATCTACTGACGTCCTATCCGTTCGTAAATTCACAAGTGAGTAACTCCATAAATTGCGGTATTTTTTTCTAGGAACCTTATATTTTATTGTAAGTATAAAAGCTTCCTTATTTAGTATCTTAACCTACTTAGAGGTTATTATCATAAAACTATATGTGTATGCAAGTATTGTCTAGAAAGATGGTGCGATAATAGAGAGTATTGGTGAAAAATTAGTAGTTTGTATGCCTGTTTATCAGTTTCTTTACAAGTCATTAAAATTATTGTTAGTCGAAGAGATTTTTTTGGGGAGTACTGAAGTTTTTGGAGTTTCGAGGAAAAACTAGCTTTTTTGAAAATAATTATAAAAAAAGCTTGCAGAAAGAATCAAAGTCATTAATATGCGCCGCCTGCTTTGAGATTGAATTTGTTTCTTTA
>JALVDG010000205.1 GCA_027009095.1 Thiotrichaceae bacterium | reverse complement strand
CTTAACCGTCTCCCTGCTGGCACTGTACCTGATGGTTTTTATACCGTTTTATACGAGGGAGAAGGTAAAATCCATTACGGCAATGATGCAACACTAGTAGTCCATCGACCTGGTAAAGATATTATTGAAATTAAAGCAGGTAAGGATAATATTTTAAATGCCTCCCTTGTTATCAAAGAAACAAATCCTAAGAATTATATCCGAAATATTCATATTCTGATGGCGGGGGGCATTTGTAAAAATACCCCATATCGACATGTTCAAAATAAGCAGGACTGTCCCAAAAATGATTATCTATCATTTGAAAAAAACTACAAAACAATACTCTTTAACCCTTACTACATAGACTTTATGCGCCACTTTAAAGTCGTGCGTTTTATGAATATGTCGGGAATGACACGTAACCCTATTGAAGACTGGAAAGATCGTAATACACTTGAAAAAGCAAGTTGGGGCGGAAAGCCCCAAAGCCGTGGCGCACCTTTAGAAATAATGGTAGAACTTGCTAATCAACTAAAGGCTAATCCATGGTTTTCACTACCTTACAAAGCAAGTGATGACTATATAAAACAATTTGCCAAATATGTTAACAAACATTTAGATCCAAACTTAAAAGTCTATGTTGAGTACAGCAATGAAACTTGGAACCCTATTTTTGTCCATCATGAATATGCGATAAAAATGGGATTAAAACAAAATCTTGACAAGGATAAAAATATAGCAGGACAAAAATATTATTCCAAGCGCAGCGTCGAGGTCTTTAATATTTGGGAAAAAGAATTCAATGGTACGGAAAGACTTATTCGCACGATGGGGGGATGGTCGAGCAACCCCCGATTATCCAGCCTGTTACTTTCCTACAATGATGCCTATAAACATACCGATGCACTTGCTATCGCCCCTTATTTTACTGCTAAACTGAAAAAGATACGTGAAGCAGAAACAACCGATGATATTTTTGATTTACTCACCAGTAAATATTCAAAAAATGGGTTAGCTGCCAGTATTCAACAAATGCGTGTACAGCAGAAAGTAGCAGAAGCATTTGGCGTTGATTTAGTCGCTTATGAGGGAGGTCAACACCTTGTAGACTGGGATACAAGAAGAGTTGATGATGACCCTAACCCGTTACTTTACGCAGCTAATCGTGACCCACGCATGGGAGAACTATATCTTGAATATTTACGTGCATGGAATAATGCTGGAGGCAAGGTATTTGTACTTTTCAGCGCACCCAGAATATATAGCTGGTACGGTAGTTGGGGGCTTAAAGAATACATCTCGCAAGCACGAAGTGATGCACCTAAGTTTGATGCAGCCTTAAAGTACCTAGAAGAAATCAAAAAATCACGCGATCTATCAAATCATCAGCTAAAAATGGGTAAAAATAAAATGATAAATATCCCCTTCTCTCAAGATATTAAGGATATATGGAGTCTAGAAACTTACTGGCAAATAAAGCCCGTTAAAAACGATAAAATATCCAAAGACCTTATAGAACAACAACAAGGCACTAAAGAAGATTTATCTGCAAAATGGCAGGCACATTGGGATAAAAAAAATCTCTATCTTACTCTAGCCGTAAAAGATGATAAGGTAGAACTAGGTGACTCTGTACAATTTAATATCACCACAGATAAACTATATCAATTTGCATACTCTCCCTACGGCAGTGCAAGCAATACAGCACTTTGCACAGAAACGGAAGATGGATATGTGTTAACACTTGCCATTTCATGGAAAAAACTAAAATTTACCCCTCAAACTAACGCTAAAATACGTTTAAGACTCCATATTACTGATGCTGATGAAGGTGCTAAAACAACGATGCTAATTTGGCCTGCTACTAAAGATAAGAAAGACCCTTTGATGTCTTTAAGTAATAATAATTAAAAAGAAACGAAAGCAACTGTAAGCTTTCTCAATATATAAGGAATATATAGTGGAATTAGTAACACGCAAGCTATCCGATATAACAACAAATAGTGAATATTTAAGAACAGATACAAACGTGGATACGCTTAAAAAGAGTATCGAAAATATTGGATTGATTAACCCGATCACTATTAATAAAAAAAATGAGCTACTAGCAGGTGCTAGACGTTTTCAGGCTATGTCTGAGCTAGGTTGGACTGAAGCTTTTGTCAATATTGTTGATAAAGATACGCTTGAGCAAGAATTAATATCTATCGATGAAAACCTCGTGCGAACGCCATTAAGTAAGTTAGAGTTTGAAAATTGTCTTAATCGAGGGCGAGAAATTTACGAGGAGCTTAATCCTAGCGCTAATAAGATAGATTTATCAAATAAAGGGGGTGATACTGAAAAGAAACAAAAACTAAAAGAACAAGAAAAACTCGACACCAATTCTTTTGCTGCCATTACCGCAGAGAAAACAGGATTATCAAAGTCAGTCATCAAAAGTGCTATTAAGCGCGATGCTTTAGCCTCCGACTCCGTCAAAAAAGCACGAGGACTTGGCGAACTCAACGCCAGCCAAACCAATGAAATTATTCAACTCGATAAAGATACACAAGAAAAAATTTTACCACTTATATCAGACAAAACGCTAAAAGAAACAAAAAAAATCATTAAGGCAGCTAAAAAAGGAGGAGTAGATGCTGCCATAGAGGAAAGCGATAAGCTTATCCCGCTCCCTAAAGAATACACGCTATTAAAAAGCCCATTAAAGCGCGTCAATAAAAATCTATCTCGTATTTTACTTGAAGAACTAAAATATAACGGACCTGAGCAACAAGTTTTTAATAAGGAAATGCTAGAGTTAAAGGAAAACTTAGAACGCTATTTTCAAATGATTGGTGAGAATAATTAAAGTAACTACTCACTGATGTTACGCAATATAGAAAAATATTATATATTTTTCCCTTCGCCCGATGCGTTAGCGAGGCGGAGCTAAAAATCCCATTCTAGCGGGTAAAGCGCAGGAGAAAGCGGTTAGCTGGATCGCCTTTTCTTTGCTTGCTTTCTTTTGGCGACGCAAAAGATTAGATGAGATTTATCGAATCTTATGCTTTAGTAAAGTAAGTCGT
>JALVDG010000204.1 GCA_027009095.1 Thiotrichaceae bacterium | reverse complement strand
GGCAAGAATTAAATCTCTCGCTTTTTGTACTTTAGCTTTTTGCTTGTTAAGTTGCTCGGCATATAGCTTGGCTACTTTTAACGTGAGTTCTTGTGATTTTAAATTTTTGCGTAATAAAGCCTTTCTTTCTTGCTTATTTTCTGATTTTAGTAATTGGCTAGATTCGTCCCTAATACGTCGAGTCTCCATGCTAATCAGCTCGATTTTTGGTAAATATTCATCTTCTAATTTTTTTACATAGTTATCTTGCATATTAATAATCATTTTTAGCAGTACAACATGCATACCGTAGTATTTACGTGCTTGATGAATATTTTCGTTTGACTCTTTTGTTAGTCCCATAAGCTGTTGAGTAATATCGGCTAACACATCATAAACTAGCGACATTTTAATAATATCATTCGCATCAACGCGAGAGAGTAAAACATCGACCTGATCATTATTTAATAATAAGCCAGAAGCATGGAAGCGTTTTTGTAGTTTGTCTTTTTCATCATTAATACGGCGTGCTAGTTCCGCTATATCTGATTTTAATTCGTCTATTTTATTATCATAGTCGGCTCTCTCTTTATTATCTGCAACAATACGCTTTTCCATATAATCTGAGATAATATTTTTCTTCTCACGAATACGCTGTTTTAAGGCTTCGATAGCCTCACGATTTTTTGAGATGGCAGGGCTAGAGAGTAAAGATTCAATAGTCTCAAAGACATCCATCTGGTCTTTGGCTAAGGACTTTTTATCACTGCCAAAAAAGCGTGATTCTGGGGCGGTATCAATTTCTGAGTTTATTTTTAATGCGGTATCAAGGTTGCTAAGTACATCGCCCCAAACATCTCTAATATGAGATTTTTTTTCCTCTAAAATAACAGAAGGTGTTAAGTTTTCGGCGCTAATCGTATCGCTAGTGATTTTGTCGTAGTAATCTTTGGACTTATCCAATACGGTATTACTGTATTTTTTGCTACTTTCATAAGCCTCGTTGCCAATCTCTTTGGTACTTTTCCAAGCATCACTAAAGGCATCTGTCCAATCAGCATGTACGGTTTGTATTGTTATTAGTAGTAAAGTGCAAGTTAGTATTGTTTTTATCATCATGTTTATATAAAAGAGGTTTTAGTTAGTCTAACAATTATAACATAGGTATATATTTCTCTTTTGCAAGAATAGGCACAACAAAGCATTATGAACAATGAGTTACACACGATAAAAGGTTTTTTATTGACACGTCAATGGCGCGATACGCTAGAAGGTGTGGAGCTTATTTATTGGTTAAAGAGTGATGTAGGTGCAGTACGGGTTGTGATAACAGGGCAACAGGCAGTATGTTTTATTCGTAAAAGTAATCAGTTAAAAACTCCCCCCAGCGTACAGCGTAAACCTCTCAATTTAAAAACCTTTGCAGATGAGCCTGTCGATGGACTTTATTTTCAGCAACAGCGTGATTTAACCGCGTTACGAGAGCATTTAGCCTACGATAAAACTCAGTTGCTAGAGTCCGAAATTAAGCCCACTGAGCGTTATTTAATGGAGCGATTTATTACTGCCTCGCTGCAAGTTAAGGGTGTTGCAACACAGAAAGATGGCTTCCTTGAATTTATCAACCCACGGCTAAGCAGTGTTAAATATTTGCCTGATTTATCATGGGTGTCTTTAGATATTGAGACAGAAGACTTGCGTGGTAAGCTTTATTCTATTGCTGTTTTAACGGCGAGTGATAAACGTGTATTTATACTGAAGTCAAAACCTGAAGGGGAGTCTCCCGAGTATATAACATGGTGTAAAACCGAGCGATCTTTACTACACGCTTTTTTTCAGTGGATAAAACAAAAAGACCCTGATTTGATATTAGGTTGGAATGTCATTGGTTTTGATCTCGATTTTTTACAATGGAAGTGCAAGCGTTTACGTATACCGTTTGATCTTGGACGAGGGGACGAAAATGCAGTCGTACTACCCGCACAAAAAAGCGGTCAAGTCACATTAGCCCGACTTTCAGGGCGTGCGGTATTAGATGGTATTAGTTGCTTAAAAAATGCTTTCTGGTCATTTGAAAGTTTTGCCTTGGAGGATGTCGCACAAGAATTATTAGGACGAGGTAAGCTGATTGAAAAGGGTGATGATAAATTAGCCGAGATTCGTCGTCAGTATCGAGAAGCACCTTTGGAATTAGCAGAATATAATCTAGAAGATTGTCGTTTGGTTGCAGATATTTTTGCAAAAACAGATTTAATTCACTTCAATATACAACGTGCCAACATGACAGGCTTAGCGATAGATCGTCATGGTGGCTCAATGGCAGCGTTTGATCATCTTTATCTGCCACGCTTGCACCGCAAAGGCTATGTCGCCCCCGATATTGGCAGTGATCAAAATCCTAAAAATAGCCCAGGTGGTTATGTGATGGATTCTAAACCTGGGCTGTATAAAAATGTATTGGTCTTAGACTTTAAAAGCCTATACCCCAGTATTATTCGCACCTTTAAAATTGATCCATTTGGTTTAGTGATTGGTTTAAAAAGTGAACCAGAAGCCGTCATTGAAGGATTTTTGGGTGCTAAATTCTCACGTCATCAGCACATTCTTCCTGATATTGTTACGAGCTTATGGCAACAACGGGATAAAGCGAAACAAGATAACAATGCACCGCTATCACAAGCTATCAAAATTATAATGAACTCCTTTTATGGTGTATTAGGGTCGTATGGTTGTCGTTTTTTTAACCCTCAACTTGCTAGCAGTATTACCAAACGAGGGCATGAGATTATCCAAAAAAGTCGTGAGGTGATAGAGGCAGAAGGCTACCCTGTTATTTATGGTGATACCGATTCGGTGTTTGTAGCACTTAATGAAAACCTAGAAGAACAAGAGGCTTTATCAATTGGTAAAAATTTAGCAAAAATATTGAATGAATGGTGGGCAGATCATCTAAAAACTATTTTTAACATCATATCCAATTTAGAAATAGAATTTGAGACTCACTACCATCATTTTTTTATGCCTACGATAAGAGGTGCAGAAACTGGTAGTAAAAAACGTTACGCAGGGGTGATAAAAAAACA
>JALVDG010000203.1 GCA_027009095.1 Thiotrichaceae bacterium | reverse complement strand
TGCACTAAGCTAAAATTCAAGTGTAATCTGTCTGCGCATCGCCAGCCGACAATATAAAGTCTCAATCTTTGTGAAATCACGCCACCCGACAAAGTTTTCCAGTGGATGATTAAGTTTAAATAAGATACATCGTCATCTAACATCTTTTATATCAATTATGTCGTATGACGTGCCGTGTAAATCTCGATAAATAATTGAAATATATGGACGGCACTTATACGACCTACCGTGCTAAGCAAGTGACTTCTCTATAAAATCACCTGCTATAGAAGGTGGTTCAACATATTCATCAAACCAAATATCTAAAGGCTGATCGAATCCTATGTTGTGCATATAGTTATACAGCGCCCTCTTTAGCCCTCTTCCTAACATATCATGGTCGGTATCAACGGTATCGATAAATTCAATATCATTATTGGCAAAAGGTGCAGATATGGGAGGGTTTAACGTCACATTATATTCTTCGGGGTGTAATCCGACAGGGCTATGGATAGTTGCCGAAAAGCGATGCCAGTAGGCCGAGTGAAAGCATTTATTTAGCATTAGCTGGCGCACATATTCTAACGATAAAATAGTTTCTGCTTCTGTTTGCGTCGGAAATCCATACATGAGATAGGCATGCACTAAAATCCCTGCGTCAGAGAATCCTTTGGTTACTCTAGCAACTTGCGCTACGGTTACGCCTTTTTTCATTCGCTTTAATAATCGGTCGGAGGCTACTTCTAATCCACCGCTTATGGCGATACAGCCTGAGTCGGCGAGTAGCTGGCATTTTTCTGGGGTGAAGGTTTTTTCAAAACGAATATTTCCCCACCATGTAATGACTAAACCCTTGTCTATAATTTTTTGTGCCATTGCAAAGAGCACTTTAGGAGGGGCTGCTTCATCAACAAAGTGAAATCCTGTCTGCCCTGTTTCTGCGATAAGCGCTTCGATACGCTGAACAACAATATCGGCGCCTGCTTCATCATAGCGACTAATATAATCAAGGCTAATATCACAAAAGCTACATTTCGACCAATAGCAGCCATGGGCAACAGTCAGCTTATTCCAGCGTCCATCGCTCCAAATACGGTGCATCGGGTTAAGCATTTCACAAAGTGATAGGTAGTTATCAATAGGCAGACCGTCGTAAGTCGGTGTGCCTATGTCTTTATGTGCGACATCTTTAAAATCGGTATTATTGGCATAGATGATGTTATTGTTAGTGCAGTAAAATGTTCGCACTAAATTATCGTGGGAGCACTTACCTTTTAGATGTGCAAATAAATTTAATAGTGGGCGCTCACCGTCATCTAACAAAATATAATCAACAAATTCAAAAAGGCGTGTATCTTTTAGGCTACGCAATTCGGTATTAATATAGCCACCACCCAGTATGATTTTTATATGCGGTGCAATATGACGACAGTGTTTGGCAATTTGTAGCGCACCCAGCATATTTCCTGGGAAAGGCACGGTGATACCAATTACATCGGGATTTTCATCTGCTAAGTATTGTTCAAGAAGTTGTTGTAATCCCTTTTCGGTATAACTAGGATCTGATTGTAAGACATGATACAAATCATCAAAGGATGGATTGGAGGCGGCTAAACGCTCGCCATAGCGGGATATTTCAAAATGGGGATCGATACCATCATGGATAACATCCACCAGATCATCAATAAATAATGTGGCTAAATACTTGGCTTTATCTTGCGTACCTAAATCACCAAAAGCCCTCTTTAAAATATCACCTGATGCTTCTTCCATATCACTCAAACCATCAAATTTAGGGCCTTCGGGTAAAAATTTCCGCGAGGCAATACGCAACGCTAAACTTGGGTCTTTACCTTGTAAAAAGTGTATGGTTGGCTCTATACAGTGTTTGATTTTATCGAAATGTACAAAGAAGTGATAAACAGAGTCGGGTAGTTCATCATCATCGACCTCAGCAAAATTATCCTCTAACTGCTGGATAATTTTCTCTAAACCATCGCGCGTCAACATTGTTAGCAATAATTCAATCGCCATATCGCGTTGTACTGTGTCGTAGCCGTATTTGCGTAAGAAGCCTGTTAAATACGCCGTTGCAGGATACGGGGTATTGAGTTGTGTCATCGGAGGGGTAAGGAGAAGGGTTTTCATAAGCACGATGATAAGCACTTCTTCTTAATTTAGCTAGTACATCAACCAGTACTCTCTCTATGCTGTAACTACTCAGCATAATCAGTAACTGCTTAGATTGCGCTCTATTTTGTTCGAGTTCAAGGCAAAAGGGCGGAGTTTATGCGTATAAATGAGCACTTTTAACACAGAAATCGGGAAAAATAGAGTGCAAGCTGAGTAGTTACTCTATGCTTTGGCATTTAAAGCGGCACTCAATAATTTAGCGGTCACATCGACCACAGGTATCACACGTTCATATTGCATACGTTTAGGTCCTATAACGCCTAATACACCTATTTGATTATCATCGAGCTTATAGGGTGCTGTCACCACGCTGCAATCATCAAAAACGGTATAACCAGACTCTTTACCTATAAATATCTGTACACCGTCTGCTTGTAGTGATTTATCTAATAAGCTCAATACATCACGCTTTTGGTTAAATGCGGAGAACAACTGACGTAGTTTTTGAATATCGCTTAAGTCATCGTAGTCCATTAAATTGGTTTTTCCTGCAATAATACAGTTTTCTTCTGCGGTATCATCAGCAATATCGAGTGCTTTTTCACCTAGTTTAATCGCAGAGATCATCATCTGATTCATGTGCTCATGCACTTGTTTCATATCATCAATTAAAGTGTGGCGTGCTTGATGAATATCTTTGCCGACTAATATTTCGTTTAGATAGTTACTAAACTGCTGTAATTCTGCACTCGTAAAGTCGCTCTCGACTTGTATGATACGATTTTGTACATCATTATTTGCCATTACCATTACCACTAAAACCTGTGTGGCTGATAGTGGTAGAAACTCTATATGACGAATTGCAATTGCTTCTGATCGAGGAATACTAATGATTCCTGCTAGCTGGGTAATACCAGACAGTACACCTGAGGCTGATTGAATTAAACCATCGATAGACTGTTGG
>JALVDG010000202.1 GCA_027009095.1 Thiotrichaceae bacterium | reverse complement strand
CTAAACTCAGGGCTTTCATCATAGTGAGTTTTGCCGACGCATAACCAACTTCTTCCATTATTTCGCGATTTGCAGCTTCTAAAAAATCTTCACCTGCTTCAACTTTCCCTTTGGGAAAACCAAGCTCATAGCTTTCAGTACCGACTGCATACTCTTTGATGAGCAACATTGTTTCATCGTCTAACATTGGCACAATTAATACCGCACCATGCCCACGACGTACAAGGCGTTCATATTGACGCTCTTCACCATTTGAGAATTCTAAATCTACTGCCTCCACGGCAAATAAACGGCTACTGGCAACCTGCTTCGTTTGATGTATAGTCGGCTTTTTCATAAATTCCCTTAGGATGTTGTTGTGGCTGCAAAAATTTTTCTCGATTGGAATAAAATTGACACTGTTTTTTTAGATATGGATGGTACGCTACTTGATCTACATTATGATAATCATTTCTGGCTAGAATATTTACCTACTCAATATGCAAAAAAGCATCAAATAAGCCTTGATAATGCGAAAGATCAGCTAAAAGCACGCTATGGCTCATTTAAAGGCACGCTTAATTGGTACTGTATCGACCACTGGAGTAAACAGCTTGATATGGATATGCTCGCACTTAAACAGGAGACCTCTCAGCGTATCAAAGTCCGTGAAAATGTAGAGCATTTTCTACAATTTCTACAGCAGCAACAAAAGCGCATTATACTCCTCACCAATGCTCACCCTAAAACAATCGCTATAAAATTCCAACACACTTCTATTGAGCCTTATTTTGATAAAATCATTACCTCACACGATATTGGCTTAGCCAAAGAGCAAACGGGATTCTGGGAGAAACTACAACAACAATTTGATTTTAATAAA
The DNA here is from genome assembly GCA_027009095.1 of Thiotrichaceae bacterium. Classification (GTDB taxonomy): domain Bacteria; phylum Pseudomonadota; class Gammaproteobacteria; order Thiotrichales; family Thiotrichaceae; genus JAGLBW01. The sequence continues at coordinate 6,925 of JALVDG010000202.1, read as the reverse complement.
GAGCGTAGCTTATTTATTGATGACAACTTAAATGTATTACGCACCGCTAAGCGATATAATATTGGATATTTATTAGCGATACATCAGCCTGATTCACAACAAAAGAGTATTAATACAGAGGAATTTACTGCTATTGAATGCTTTACGCAGTTATCTTAAGAGATCATTTTCATCTCATGATTCGCCCTGAAATTGCCAAGCAATATCCTTGTATTATCCGCCAAATCAAATAATATTTTTCAAGACATTGTGAACCTCATTACTACCAACACCTCACATAATCAAAAAGCCGCATAAATGAGGGATATAAACCTATTTGGCAAAAAAAATATTACGAGCATACCATTAGAAATCAGGACAATATTCATTGTTAAATTATGACTTATCTCGAATGGCAGCAAGTAGTGACCAAGCCATCAATAGCGTCATAACAATGGTAAATGCCATTAAAGCTTCTGCCATGGTGATGCCAAAGAATAATTCGGGTGTTCTACCGCAGGATGTCATCGGTTGAAATAGCCAAGGAATCCATCTATCGACGGCTATCCAGTCGGGGAAATTGAGTATTGCGCTACATTCTCCTGAGACAAAGCCTTTTTCTGTTCCTAAGGTTTGATAGGCACGCTCTGTCATAAAGGTAAATGCACCTAGTATGCCTGTTAGGGCAATTATTCTCAGTGCTTTGTTCTTGCGTACTAACAAGCCAATAATGGCAAAAAATGTTATCAGCACAAAGAGCAGTCGAAAGTGAATGCAAAGAATACAGGGTGGTTCTTCTAGCACGTATTGAAAAAACAAGGCGAGACCGTTCATTGACAAACTCAGTATAATCAATGCAATCCAGAATGATTTAGCTTGTATCCAGTGTTGTAATATATTATTTCTATTCATTATTTTCCCTCAGTTTTAGCATAAGCATCTTATAACGTAACTGCTCAGATTGTGCTCTATTTGGTTCGACTTCAAGATAAAAGGGCAGAGTTTATAAGCATAAATGAGCACTTTTAACGTAGAAATCGGGCAAAATAGAGTGCAAGCTGAGTCGTTACAAAAATATGGGAAAACTTAAGCATAGGCATTTACTAAGAACTTTTATTTTAGATCATTGATATTCTAAAGAGTGGCTGGTAATATTAGTTTTTAATAAGAAATATCAATAAGTTACCTTTACCGCTCCTTTCCCTAACTCCTTGCGTAATGCCTTGAGTGACTCATCATCTAATGGTGCATTAAAGTCTTTACCTAAACGTATTTGTGCAGTTGCATGATCAGTTTCATAATTAATCAGCACAGGACAGCTGGATTGCTCTTGATGCTTAGTTAGGAGCTGAGCGAGCTTGTCAGCCAATCTATTGTCTGTTTGAGCTTGTTTAATCGATAACTGTAGTCGACGCGCAAAGGTTTGTCTAGCACTGGCAATATCATGTAACACATTAATACGCAGGCGCATATTGCCTGAAAAATCGGTATTAAGGGTGCCTTCAATAATTAATAGTTCTTCTTTTTTTATAAGATGTTGATATTCTTCATAAATATTACTAAAAATGAAAACCTCGTAATAAGCTGTTCTATCATCAAGTTGTACAAATGCTCGTTTGCCTTTTTCGGTATTTTGTGTGCGAATAGCAGAAACTAAACCTGCCAATATGACAGGTACTTTTTGATATTTTTGTGTACCGTCATCGTCTGCCAAATCAGATAGCTTATGGGTGCGTAGTTGTTTTATTTCATCCTCATACTCATTAATGGGATGACCCGTTAAATAGAGACCTAAAGCATTTTTTTCTAGTAATAAACGTTCTCGTTCAGGCCACTCTTCTAAAGTTGGAGTAATTTTTTCATCTTCCTCAACTGCCATTGAACCACCAAATAAATCATTTTGTCCCACTTGCATTGCTTGATGATTTTGACTCGCCATACGGAGTATTTCGGGCAGGTGTTTTAATAAACTACGACGATTTTTGCCTAAACTATCGAAGCCACCCGCTTTAATTAGGGTTTCTAAAACACGCTTTGTTACCTTGCTGGAAGTGACACGCTGACACAAATCAGTTAATGATTTATATTTTCCATTGTTTTCACGCTCTTCTAAAATAATGCTTAAAGCACTTTCACCCGCACCTTTAATTGCCCCCAAACCAAACACCACATTACCCTCATGTTCAGTTGAAAAACGATATTGCGAACGGTTGACATCAGGTGGGATAACATCTAAACCCATTTGGCGACAATCATCGATAAATGTCACCACCTTTTCTGTATTATCCATATCAGCAGAAAGTACCGCTGCCATAAAGGCGGCTGGATAATGCGCTTTTAACCAGATTGTTTGATAAGACACTAAAGCATAGGCTGCGGAGTGCGATTTATTGAAACCGTACTCTGCAAATAACGCCATTAAGTCAAAAATTTCGGTAGCATTTTTTTCTTCGACATTATTTTTCAGCGCACCTTCCATAAAAATGGCGCGCTGTTTATCCATCTCCTCTGCTTTCTTTTTGCCCATTGCACGACGCAACATATCTGCACCACCAAGAGAATAACCTGCAAGTACCTGTGCAATTTGCATGACCTGTTCTTGATATACAATAACGCCGTAAGTAGGTTCTAGGATTTTTTCTAAAGCAGGATGAGGATACTCAATTTCTGCCAAACCTTTTTTACGGTTGACAAAATCATCTACCATGCCTGATTGCAAAGGTCCTGGACGATACAGAGCAACTAGCGCGATAATATCTTCGAATACATCGGGGTGAAGGCGTTGGATTAGCTCCTTCATACCACGTGACTCTAGCTGGAAAACAGCCGTCGTTTTTGCGGCACAAAGTAACTCAAATGCAGCAGGGTCATCTAGTGGTATTTTACTAATATCGAGCGGCTCTTCGCCTTTTTCATCACGTAATTTATTAACCGTCTTCACCGCCCAATCAATAATGGTGAGATTACGCAAGCCAAGAAAGTCGAATTTAACTAAGCCAACCGCCTCTACATCATCCTTATCAAATTGCGAAACCACGCTGCTACCGCCTTCTTCACAATAAAGCGGTGTAAAATCAACCAATGTGGACGGTGATATAAGCACTCCACCTGCATGTTTTCCCACATTTCGTGTGAGTCCTTCGAGGGATAAAGCAAGGTCGATTAGTTCTTTAACATCCTCATCTTTATCATATAAATCTTTTAAATCAGGTGATTCCTCTAACGCTTTAGTCAGCGTCATTTTCATTTCAAAAGGGATGAGCTTAGCAATACGATCTACAAAACCATAAGGTTGAGAGAGGATGCGTCCCACATCGCGCACCACCGCCTTTGCTGCCATCGAACCGTAAGTGATAATCTGCGATACTTTATCACGACCATAGGTTCTTGCTACATAATCAATCACCAAATCACGTTTATCCATACAGAAATCAATATCGAAATCAGGCATGGAGATACGCTCAGGATTAAGAAAACGCTCAAATAACAGATCGTATTTTAGCGGTTCTATATCAGTGATTTTTAAAGCAAAAGCAACTAGCGATCCCGCACCTGAGCCACGTCCGGGACCAACAGGAATATCTTCATCTTTTGCCCACTGGATAAAATCGGCAACAATTAAAAAATAACCAGGAAAGCCCATTCTATTGATAACATCTAGTTCTACTTTCAGACGTTCATCAAAAGGTTTGCGTATTTCAGCAAAGTCATCTGCCTCGACGTCAAACATTTCCTTTAGACGTTCTTCTAATCCCTCTTTAGAGACTTTGCAAAAGTATTCAGCCTCGGTCATTCCCTTTGGAATAGGAAATTCAGGCAGATAGTTTTTGCCCAATGTCAATGTGGTATTGCAGCGTTTGGCAATCTCTAAAGTATTTTCAATTGCAGCAGGAATATCCTTGAATAATTCAATCATTTCTTGGGCAGAACGTAAATACTGCTGGGGAGAATACTTTTTTATACGTGTTTTATCGTCTAAAGTATAGCCATCGTGAATACACACACGTGCTTCGTGTGAGTCAAAACCATCCGCTGTGATAAAGCGTGGGTCATTGGTAGCTACAACAGGCAAGTCATTTGCAAGTGCTAAATCAACGGCATCATGTAAGTAGCTTTCTTCATTCTCTCGCCCTGTGCGTTGTAGTTCGATATAAAAACGATCAGGGAATACCTTACTCCAATATTGCGCACGTTTAGTCGCTTCTTCTTTATTACCTGCTAATAAAGCGTAACCGATATCACCATCACGCCCGCCTGATAAGGCAATAACCCCCTCATTAACTTCTTCCACCCAATGTTTTTGTACTAAAGGAATGCCTAGCTTTTGTCCTTCTTGATAAGCACGAGAAATGAGTTTGGTAACATTTTTATAGCCCGTATTATTCAGGCATAATAGGATAAGATGATAATTAAGCTCCTCATCCGCCTCATCTTGCACTAAAACATCTACCCCAAAAATAGGTTTTAAACCCTGTGCTATTGCCGCACGATAAAATTTAACCAAACAAAACATATTATGCTGATCGGTTATCGCAACCGCAGGCATACCACCTTCTGCCACCGCAGGAATAAGCTGTTTAATACGAATTGTGCTATCAACAAGAGAGTATTCAGAATGTAAACGTAGGTGTACGAAACTCATGGAAAGGAGATTCTCAGAAGGGGAAAGTGACCGTTGAATTATACTGGCAATCTATTTTTGTAACTACTTAGTATAATCAGTAACAGCTCAGTTTGTGCTCTATTTTGTTCGAGTTCAAGGTAAAAGAGCGGGGTTTATCAGTATAAACGCACATTTTTAACATAGAAATCGAGCAAAATAGAGTGCAAGATGAGTAGTTAGCTATTTTTTATTGCCATTTAATACATCACGATAGGTTTGTTCGCGGAACATTGAATCAGAAATTTTTACGGTTGGCATATGTAAACAATTGTCTAACACACCAGGACCATGGGTAAAGAGTAGCTCAGGTTTTACATTCACATGAGGCATTCCACCTTGTGCAGCGCACATGCTTTCCCATTCAACCATCACAAGATATTCTGCGGGAATGGTATAACCTTCCCAGACTTCGGCAGTGCGTTTCAGTTTGCTACCAGAGCTATCTTTCATGTCTTCCATGATCGATGCAACGGTTGCATGACCACTACCAAGTGTAGAAAGACCAATGCGTTTGAGAATTTGATAACCAACCATGCCATTTGTTTCTTTTAACATTTCCATGGTTTTTATTTCATTTTCTTCAAACTCTGCTTCTTTACCAGGGCGAACTTTATGAGTTGCCATCACCGTAACGGTCTTGCCTGAGTCGATAAAATAATTTTCCGATTCACCCGCTGCTTGTTTTTGCATCCATTGATTTAGTGAAACTAAAGTAGGTAGATTACTGGCAACAACACGGAAAACAGGTTCCTCTGGACCTTCGAGTAAAACATCACCGCAACGGGCGCAGGTGTCTACAACAACATCTTCAAATGTCTCGTGGAAGTTTTCGTGTGCCTCCCAAGAATCCCAATAAGTGATTTGATCAATCCAGATATGTGATAAACGATCACCCATATCGCTAGAGGCATCCCAGCGCATTCCCATTGGACATGCTCCAAGTTGCTTCATTAAATCAAAACCTCTAAAACCAGGTGTTAGCGAAGTTGCTAAACACATTTTAGAGCTAGCCTGTTTCATCATACTCATTAGATTAGGATCATTTTTTACTAATACGCGATTAACTGCAATATAGAGTGGTGATGTTGGCTCTTGATCAAATAGTTTTTTTATATCCATTATTTTGCTCCTTTGTTTTGGCTTGTTTTACTGCAAATTAAGTTCTTTTTCTAGTCTTTGTTTGCCTGATCGAAGTATGTGTAATGTTACTTTTTCTTTAGGCTTTTTATCCATCATGATAATTTTCACGTCTTGAATACTGTTGGTGGGGTGGGTATTAATTGCAGTAATAATATCAGACTTTTTTAAGCCTGCTTTGTCACCTGCGCTATCTGTAGCGACCTGACTAATCATAACCCCCTTTTTACTGTCCTTCATAAATATCCCCATCTTACCCGCTTTAGCCAGTGTAGCGTCTGGAGAAAAAAGTAAATAATCTCCCTGATCTGGATGAGGGGATTTATTGTTACTATTTAGCACAACCGCTGTTTTACTCCCAATGCGACGTTCTAAGCGCGAAGGAATGCCGTGGCGATTAATGATATGCCCACTACCTGCTAATATGACGATACGATGATCCGGATGCAAGCGGAGATAAGAGGCTGCTCTAGCAGCCATGCTCTCATCCCATGCTACCTGCGCTTCAAAAAAACGCTCAAACTTTTTACTATTAGTTTTTGCGTGATGACTATATACCTTTTTTAGACGTTTGCGATAAGTCGTATTAGATAAATCAATTACATTGGGTAGCTGAGCGCGTTCTGCTTTATTTAGCCCTTTTATGCCTACCTTCGTAATGCGCTTGGTAATTTCACGAGGTGTATTTAATGCTATCAGTGGTATTTTCTTTTGTTTAGCATAATTAAAAATAGGGCGATACAAACGAAAATCATAACGCCAGCGCTCATACCATTGTGTCTTGCGTAGCATTTGCTGTTCTGAAATATCCCCCGCAATATAATCATCAAGGGCTTTTTGATAAGGCTGTTGAATAAACTCCAAACCAATCGCCATTTTTTTCCATAAAGGATAAAGACCTTTAATAACAGCCAGTTGATTTAAGTGATTGCCGTAATCAGTATGGCTTTCTCCTACTAAAACAGCTTTATGTGTCGCTAGTTCTGGAATAATAGCTTGTAGCGGGCTAGTATTTTTAAGCGCAATAACACGAATAGGGTGCTTAGATTTACTATTACCTGAGAATGACTTGGAAACAATATTATGCGAAGAGCATGCGCTAAGTATCAAAAAGACGAGGCTAGTAAACATAATTTTCATAATATT
>JALVDG010000201.1 GCA_027009095.1 Thiotrichaceae bacterium | reverse complement strand
GTACGGGTCACTGGTAGTGGTTGGAATTTAACTGTTGTTTTATAAAATCACCAGCGACAAATAGCAATAGACAAATATTTTGATTCAAACAACACAAAAATGTACTCGCTGTGACAGTATAAAGCTTAAGAAGAATGGAACAACAGCGAAGGGTAAGCAAAAATTCTATTGTCATGATTGTGGTAAGTATGGAGCGTTCAATCTCGAACCTACGTTATACCGAAGAGAGCAAAGAAGAGACTATTCGTGCTTATCAAGAGAGCAATAGCCTGAGAGAGATAGGGCGGAGTTTAGGTGTATAAATGAGTACTTTATAACGCAGAAATTGGGTAAAAATAGAGTACAAGCTGAGTAGTTACAAAAAAGCCGCCTTTAACGAATAAAGACGGCTTTTTTAATATGGCAATCAATCGCCATGATCATTTAGCTTATGCTTTCTCTGTTTTTTCTTCAGCACTGGTCTCTGATCCAGGACGTGTGATTGCATCTGCATCGACTTCGTCGCTATCACCTGTACCAATACTTTCTACTGGAGCAACAATTTTAGGCTCTGTTTCACCGTCTTCATTCATAACGGCTACTTTGACAACAGCATCTATGTCTGAATGTAGATGAACGCCTACTTCGTAATGACCAATGACACGGATAGGTCCTTCAGGCATACGAATTTCTTTGCGTTCAACCTCAACACCAGCTGCCACGATAGCATCTGCAATTTCGTGGTTTGTTACCGATCCAAAGAGTTTTCCTTCTGGACCAGCATTAGCGGTAATCTCGAGAGTAAGTGCTTCGATAGCGGTGCAGCGTTCTTTAGCTGCAGCAACAACCTTAGCTTCTGCAGCTTCTAGCTCTGCGCGAATTTCTTCAAATGCTTCAAGGTTAGATTTAGTTGCAATCTTAGCTTTGTTTTGAGGAACAAGATAATTACGAGCATAACCAGAGCGAACATTGACGATATCACCTAGTTTGCCAAGGTTTTCAATTCTTTCCATTAAAATAACTTGCATGGTTTTCACCTTTTTAAATCAAGATTCAGTGGTTATGTTTACACTGTAATCTCTTAAAATTTCAATCTGATTTCATGGCTAGTTTTTGACGAAAATCTACAAAATTGTCGATAATGCCAAAAGCAGCTAGTAATACAGTCATTTGAGGTAGCATTATGAAAAGCAAAACATAAAGTCCTACTAACCAATATGGCTTCATCCCCTGTTGTTTCACGATACCGTGTACGAGCGCAATACCTTGTAACATGAAGATGCAAACAGCAACTATAAGTATCTCGATGGCTAGTGTATTTTTACTTAAGATAGCGACAACAATACAAAAGACCACAATAATGGCAGGTACAAGACCGACACGCAGTTGGCGAAATTCTTTGCCAAACCCACCGACGTTGTACAACATAGCTTGCCAATGGCGCGCTAGTAATACAACTAAGATGCTGCTAATTGCTATTAAAGCCGCAAAAACACCCGTCATCCATTTTGATAAATTTTGAATCAATTCATCAGCTTGTTCGTTACCAAGTTGATACGCCTCTGCTATTGCAGGTTTTACTCGTTCTAAACTATTTTGCCAGAACGAAATAGTATCAACTTGATAAGCATGGAACAATAAAACACCAAGTACGGCTGTTGTTAATACAGCTTGTAAAGTACTTCGCCATGACTGCGTTTGCGCAAGGATAGTTGCAAATAAAACAATGGGTAACCACCCGATAAAACCAGCAAAAAACCCCAAAGAAGCATCTTGTTTGAGTAGGTAGGTGACTGTTGCCAGTACAAGGCTACCGATAAGACTGTATAAAAGTCCTTGTTGCCAACTAATTTTAAGTGTAATTAAAGCAATGGCTGCACCACTAAATATACTCACAGGGGGGAATATTAGTGATAATAAGGTCGTTAGCAAGACAAAGAATGCTGCTTGCTTGCGCCCTGCCATAATAAAGCTGGCGAACATAAAAGATTTTCTAACTTATTTGTGTTGATCAGTGTAAGGAAGTAGTGCTAAAAAACGAGCGCGCTTAATAGCGGTAGCTAGTTGACGCTGGTATTTTGCTTTTGTTCCTGTAACACGGCTTGGTACAATTTTACCTGTTTCTGTAATATAGGCTTTTAGTGTATCAAGGTCTTTATAGTCTATTTGCTTAACACCTTCTGCGGTGAAGCGACAAAACTTTTGACGACGAAAATTGCGTGACATAGTTTAACTCCTAGTATGTATTAGCGTCTGTTACGATTATGCGCTGGACGCGCTTCTTGCTTCTCTTTACTTAAAAGAGAGGGCTCAGTAACAGCTTCATCAGAGCGGATAGTAAGATTACGCAAAACGGCATCATTAAATTTGAATAGCTCTTCCAATCCTCTTAATGCATCACCATTGCACTCAATGTTCATTAACACATAATGCGCTTTATGTAGCTTGTCGATAGGATAAGCAAGAGGGCGACGCCCCCAGTCTTCTAGCCTATGCATTGTTCCTTTACTTTCTTCTACTATTTTTTTATAGCGGTCGATCATGGCAGGAACTTGTTCGCTTTGGTCGGGATGGATCAAAACAACAATTTCGTAATGTCTCAATTTATATCTCCTTTTGGATTAAGGCAGCCCACAGTAATCTTATTGATTATTATGAGCAAGGAGGGGCAAATGCCCGCGAGGGCGCGATTATCCTGTAGCATTTTATTAAAGTCAATGCTAGATCCAAACTTAATTGCTTAACTGTTCGTCAGAATCCTGAATTTTGGTGTAATTAATAGCCATATAGTTAAGAAAAAAATGTTTTTATATTCTACACTCCAGAGCAACAACCAATTTCAAGTCATCTTTACAGGTTGGTTTATTAGCTTGATTACAAAGAAAAGTGAAGGTTATTTTGTCTTATTCTGTCGTATTAATAGAGCAAGGAAATAAAATCGATAAAAGTGTAGAAACATTTTTAAACCGATGCTTTTCTGTTGATAAATTTGCTCGTATTCCATCTGACATAGAGGGAAATAAAGAGGTTGTTTGGTCATCGTTTGATATTGTTTTAATCGATTGTTTTATCTCTATAAAAAAAGCGATGGATTGTTTGCATAGGATTAGGTGGGAGGTACCTAATCCTGCGATTTTACTTTTAAGTGATAAGGACGAGATTGAGAAATACTCACTGCAAGAAGGGGTTGGGTATTTTAAGCTGAAAGATTCATGGGCTGGTTTGGGAGCAAAGCTTGATGTATTGATAGGTCTGAAACAGCACTTATTAAAATCCCCTTTTCAGCTTCATGATTGGCACTTGTTAGAGCTATTACATAACGGAGAAAATTCAGTTGTCTATAAAGCG
>JALVDG010000200.1 GCA_027009095.1 Thiotrichaceae bacterium | reverse complement strand
AATGGCAGCACCATCATGAACTTCTCCCATTTTATGGGAAACACCTGTATAAAAAAGCACACGTTCTGTTGTTGTTGTCTTACCTGCATCAATATGAGCCATTATGCCAATATTTCGATACAAACCCAGAGGAGTCACACGTGCCATGATAAGAAGTCTACTTTATTCTAAAGGTTTTAAATCATTACCAACGGAAATGAGCAAACGCCTTATTTGCCTCAGCCATTTTATGAGTATCTTCGCGCTTTTTAACTGCAGACCCACGCTTCTCTGATGCATCAATTAGCTCACCCGCCAACTTTAAAGCCATTGATTTTTCACCACGACGACGCGCCGCATCAACCAACCAACGCATGCCTAGCGCATTTTGACGAGAAGGACGAACCTCTACAGGCACTTGATAAGTAGCTCCCCCAACACGACGCGACTTAACCTCTACAGAAGGCTTTACATTCTCCAATGCCAAATCTAAAACCTCCATACCGTCTCCGCCTTTTTTTGCGGAAATCTGATCCAAAGCTCCGTACACAACTCTTTCAGCAATTGATTTTTTACCATCTTTCATAATGGTATTTATAAACTTCGCTAACAGCTCACTTTTGAACTTTGGATCTGGAAGAATAACACGTTTAGGAACTTCTCTTCTTCTAGGCATAACCTATCCCACTTACAATAACTACGAATTAAACAACTTCATTAAAATTTAAAAACAACTATTTTAACTCTTAGGACGCTTAGCCCCATATTTAGAACGCCCCTGTCTACGATCTTGAACTCCTTGTGTATCTAAGCTACCACGCACCACATGATAACGCACACCAGGCAGATCCTTAACACGACCACCACGAATCAATACAACCGAGTGTTCCTGTAAATTATGACCTTCTCCACCAATATAACTAGTAACCTCAAAACCATTAGTCAAACGCACACGAGCTACTTTTCTCATTGCCGAGTTAGGCTTCTTAGGTGTTGTTGTATAAACACGAGTACAAACACCACGCTTTTGAGGGCATGCCTCCAAAGCAGGAACATTACTCTTTTCCCGTTTCTTCTTTCTTGGCTTGCGCACTAGCTGGTTAATTGTAGCCATCTAAATTTCTCCTAATAAATAAGACTCTTCCCGTACAGAGAGAGCCTCAAAAACACAACAAACGAAAACCCACTACGTCCGTTGAAGGCGCGGAATTCTAATCTCCTATAATGCTTCTGTCAAGACAGGATTTCAATTTTCACACCACTGTTAGTTATAAATAAAAATATAATGTTATTTTGTTAATTCCGTCTCGATCTTGGTTTCAGAGACCTCATCACTAACAGCATCAGTAGGTGTTAGCATCGACATCTGATCAAGATTCTTTATTGATTGTTTTTTCCTCTGACGCCTCTTATGGTGTGCCAACCCTGTTCCAGCAGGAACAAGACGCCCGACTATTACATTCTCTTTTAATCCTCGGAGATCATCACGAGCACCTTTAACAGCAGCTTCTGTTAACACTCTAGTCGTTTCTTGGAAAGATGCTGCCGAGATAAAGGAATCTGTAACAAGAGAGGCTTTTGTAATGCCTAATAACAACCGATCAAACTGAGCAGGTAATTTACCTTCAGCCTGCAGCTTAGCATTCACTTCTACAACCTCTGCATAATCTAATTGCTCACCTTTTAATAACTCACTATCTCCAGAATCAGTAATCAATACTTTACGCATCATTTGCTTTGCGATTACTTCAATATGTTTATCATTAATCTTTACACCCTGAAGACGGTAAACTTCTTGTATTTCTTTAACTAGGTATTCTGCTAATACAGAAGAGCCTAATAAACGCAAAATATCATGTGAACTTGGCTCACCATCAGCTATCACCTCACCTTTTTCAACACGCTCACCTTCGAATACATCAAATGATCGCCATTTTGGCACCAACATTTCATAATGATCCCCATGATCTGGAGTAATCATCATGCGTTTTTTACCCTTAGTTTCTTTACCCCAAGAGAATGCTCCTGATATTTCCGCAAGAATTGCTGGAGTTTTAGGCTTTCTTGCCTCAAACAAGTCTGCTACCCGCGGAAGACCACCTGTGATATCACGAGTTTTTGATGACTCTTGCGGCAAACGCGCCATGACATCGCCAACTTCTACACGAACTCCATTTTCTAAACCAATAATCGCTCCACCAGCAAGCGGATATTGAACAGGAATATTTGTACCTTCGAAGAAAACACTATCACCATTCTCATCAAGCACTCTCATCAAGGGCTGAAGTTCTTTAGCATTTGCAGGGCGCGCTGTTGGATCTAAAACCACTGTTGAGCTTAAGCCTGTAATATCATCGATTTCTTTTTGAATTGTTCCCCCTTCAACAAAGTCAACAAAGTCAATAACTCCCGCGACTTCCGAAATAATTGGATGTGTATGAGGATCCCATGTAGCCGCCTCAAAACCTGAGGTAATTTCATCACCATCTGCTGCATTAATAAGTGCACCATATGGAATTTTATATTTTTCTTTAACTCGACCTTGCGCATCGACAACCGCTAATTCTCCTGAGCGAGAAACAGCGACAAGACTACCTTCTTTATTCCTTACTGTTTTAATATTAGTCATACGAACAGAACCCGATGACTTAACAATAATATTACTTGCTGCCGCAGTTCTGCTCGCTGCCCCTCCAATATGGAAGGTACGCATGGTTAACTGAGTTCCTGGCTCTCCAATCGATTGCGCAGCAATTACACCAACAGCCTCTCCGACATTGACTAAATGCCCACGCCCCAGATCACGACCGTAACAATGTGCACAAACACCATGCTCTGCCTCACACGTTACCGCTGATCTAACTAAAATTTCATCAACACCTAGCTCATCAAGATTAGCAACCCAAGCTTCATCCATAAGAGTTTTTGCTGGAATAACAACTTCTCCTTTATGATTAAGCACATCGACAGCTGTTACTCGACCCAGTACACGCTCTCCAAGAGGCTCTACAACATCGCCACCTTCGATAATTGGACGCATAGACAAACCATCCTCTGTCCCACAATCCTCAAGAAGAACCACCATATCTTGGGCAACATCAACTAAACGACGTGTTAGATATCCTGAGTTTGCAGTTTTCAGTGCTGTATCTGCCAATCCTTTACGAGCACCATGCGTTGAAATAAAGTACTGCAATACACTTAAACCCTCTCTAAAGTTAGAGATTATAGGTGTCTCGATAATTGACCCATCTGGCTTCGCCATCAAACCACGCATACCTGCTAACTGGCGAATCTGGGCGGCTGAACCACGAGCACCTGAGTCAGCCATCATGTAAATAGAGTTAAAGGAGTCTTGAGATACTGTTTCCCCTTTGGCATTGACAACATTTTCTTTACCCAAGCCATCCATCATAGCCTTAGCTACTTGATCATTGGTTCTTGCCCAAATATCAACTACTTTATTGTAACGCTCACCCTGAGTTACTAAGCCTGATGCATACTGATCTTCGATTTCTCTTACATCTTCCTCGGCGCGACTCACTATGATGGCTTTCTCTTTTGGAATAGCCATATCTTGCGCACAGAAAGAGATACCTGAACGAGTTGCATAATAGTAACCTGTGTACATTAGATGATCAGCGAACATAACTGTTTCTTTAAGACCAACTGTTCTATACGCTTCGTTAACTAAATTCGAAATTGCTTTCTTTTTAAGAACTTGATTAACCAACGAGAAAGGCATTCCTTTAGGTAGAATAGATACTAAAATCGAGCGTCCAACCGTTGTTTCAACCCGACCTTCTGTTTCTACTAACTCGCCATTTTTATCGAAATAAGATTCTTTTATTCTAACCTGAACTTTTGCATGCAACGATACTTGACCTGTCTCATAAGCACGCATTGCTTCTTGAGGATCAGCAAATATCATCCCCTCACCTTTCGCATTAATGCTTTCACGCGTCATATAATACAAACCAAGGACAATATCTTGTGAAGGAACAATAATGGGCTCACCGTTTGCTGGTGAAAGAATATTATTTGTTGCCATCATCAAAACACGGGCTTCTGTCTGCGCTTCTAATGACAAAGGCACATGCACCGCCATCTGATCACCATCGAAGTCCGCATTAAACGCTGTACAAACCAATGGGTGCAACTGAATAGCCTTGCCTTCTATTAATACTGGTTCAAACGCTTGAACACCTAGCCTATGTAATGTAGGCGCGCGATTAAGCATAATGGGATGTTCATGAATGATATCTGCAAGAATATCCCAAACCTCAGCCGTTTCACGCTCAACCAACTTTTTGGCCGCTTTAATTGTTGTCGCCAAACCTAAGCGCTGTAACTTACCGAATACAAATGGTTTAAATAGCTCTAACGCCATCTTCTTCGGCAAACCACATTGATGCAATCTTAGTGTTGGTCCCACCACGATAACCGAACGACCAGAGTAATCAACACGCTTTCCTAAAAGGTTTTGTCTGAAACGACCTTGCTTACCTTTAATCATGTCGGCGAGAGATTTTAGCGGTCTTCTGTTAGAACCAGTGATTGCCCTACCACGACGACCATTATCTAGTAACGCATCGACAGATTCCTGTAACATACGCTTTTCATTACGCACAATAATATCGGGAGCATTTAAATCCAATAAACGACGCAAACGGTTATTACGATTAATGACGCGGCGATACAAATCATTTAAATCAGATGTAGCAAAACGCCCTCCATCCAGAGGCACCAAAGGACGTAAATCAGGCGGCAATACTGGCAAGATAGTTAGAATCATCCACTCTGGTTTATTACCTGAAGTAATGAATGCTTCCATTAGCTTCATTCGCTTACTAATACGCTTTAGTTTTGTTTCAGAATTTGTCCCATTGGCTTCTTCGCGCAATGCACGTAATGCATCTTCAAGATCAACGGTACGCAACATCTGAACAACAGCCTCAGCTCCCATACCTGCATCAAACTCATCACCGAACTCTTCAATTGCTTCTAAGTAGCCTTCATCTGTCAATAATGTGCCGCGTTCCAATGTCGTCATACCAGGCTCTACAACAACATAAGCCTCAAAGTACAACACACGCTCAATATCACGCAGTGTCATATCTAAAAACAAGCCAATTCTTGATGGTAGTGACTTTAAAAACCAAATATGTGCAACAGGACAAGCCAAGTCAATATGCGCCATACGGTCTCGACGCACTTTAGTTTGCGTAACTTCTACACCACATTTTTCACAAACAACACCACGATGCTTTAAACGCTTATATTTTCCACAGAGACATTCGTAGTCTTTTACAGGACCAAATACTTTGGCACAAAATAAACCATCACGCTCAGGCTTAAAGGTACGGTAGTTAATCGTCTCTGGCTTTTTCACTTCACCATAAGACCATGATCTAATGGTTTCAGGTGATGCTAAACCAATTCTGATTGCATCAAACTCTTCTACTTCTTTCTGCTGTTTAAAGATATTTAATAAATCTTTCATGCTATTGCCTTTACTTATTCACTACTAACTGAGATATAACTCCACAACTACGAAGAACACTTAAAAAGTTAAACTCAGTCTCTTTCAAGTTCGATATTAATACAGAGCGATCGGATTTCCTTCATCAGCACATTAAATGATTCTGGCATACCTGCCTCCATATGATGATTTCCATCTACAATATTTTTATACATACGATTACGACCAACAACATCATCTGATTTAACCGTTAACATTTCTTGAAGCGTATATGCAGCACCGTAGGCCTCAAGTGCCCATACCTCCATCTCCCCAAAGCGCTGACCACCGAACATAGCCTTACCACCTAACGGCTGTTGAGTAACCAAACTATAAGGACCTGTTGAACGTGCATGCATTTTATCATCAACTAAGTGATTCAACTTAAGCATATGCATATAACCAACCGTCACATGACGCTCAAATGCTTCACCTGTACGACCATCGTACAACTGAATTTGTCCTGACTCAGGCAAATCGGCAAGTCTTAGCATTGCTTTTATTTCATCTTCAGTGGCACCATCAAATACCTGAGTTGCCATTGGCACGCCACGACGTAAGTTGGCAGCCATATCAACAATTTCTGCATCCGTCATTTCACTAAGATCACCCTGCTCAGGATTTCCTCCTGTACTATAAATCTCAGTGATAAATTGACGTAACTCATCAACCTTAACCTTAGCATCGATCATTCGACCAATTTTTTCACCCAAGCCTTTAGCAGCCCAGCCCAGATGAGTTTCAAGTACCTGACCAACATTCATTCGAGATGGAACACCAAGCGGGTTAAGCACGATATCGACTGGCTCTCCATCGGCAGTATGTGGCATATCTTCTATAGGAACTATGCGTGAAACCACACCT
This sequence comes from Thiotrichaceae bacterium, assembly GCA_027009095.1. GTDB lineage: Bacteria > Pseudomonadota > Gammaproteobacteria > Thiotrichales > Thiotrichaceae > JAGLBW01. The sequence goes on along the minus strand of JALVDG010000200.1, from coordinate 4,818 downwards.
TTGTTTCCATGACGACCTGCCATTTTATCACCTGGCTGCATGCGACGCTTAACAGCGACAAATACCTTGATCATCTTCAGCACACCAGGTGCTAGATCACCACCTGATATAATTTTATCTTTTTGTTTTTGTAAGTAGTCTTCGTAATACGCTTTTTTCTCTTTGAGAGATATACGTAAACTCTCTAATTGACTATTGACCTCTTCATTACGCATACGAAGGTCAAACCAATCTTTACGATCTAATTCATCAAGATATGCTTTTGTTACTTTTCCACCTGGCTTAATGCCTGCTGGACCACCATCAACGACCTTATTTAATATTGCTGCTTCGACACGCTCATAAACATCTTTTTCAAATAAACGCAGCTCATCACGTAAATCATTACGTACACTTGCCAGCTGCTGCTCTTCAATAGCCAAGGCACGCGAATCTTTTTCTACACCATCACGAGTGATAACTCGAACATCAATAACCGTACCGTAGGTGCTTGATTTAACGCGTGCAGAGGTGTCTTTAACATCGGAAGCCTTCTCACCAAAAATTGCACGTAACAGTTTTTCCTCTGGGGTAAGTTGTGTTTCTCCTTTTGGGGTTACTTTACCAACTAAAATATCACCTGGCTTAACAGAAGCACCCACTTGAATAATTCCTGCTTCATCTAACTTTGACAGTAAGCTTTCGCTTACATTAGGAATATCAGGAGTAATCTCCTCCGCACCTAGCTTAGTATCACGCGCTAAACATGTTACCTCTTCTATATGTATCGAGGTAAATCTATCTTCATCAACAACACGCTCGGAAATGAGAATAGAGTCTTCATAGTTGTATCCATTCCAAGGCATAAAGGCTATTTTCATATTTTGCCCTAATGCTAAATCACCGAGATCGGTTGATGAACCATCTGCAAGCACATCACCACGAGCAATCACATCACCAGGTTTAACAATAGGACGCTGATTCATGCAAGTGTTTTGGTTTGAACGCGCATACTTAAGAAGGTTATATATATCTACTCCGCCTTCTTGAGCTTCATCATCATTTACACGAACAACGATACGACTCGCATCAACGAAGTCAATCACACCACCATGCTTTGCGACTACCGCGGTACCAGAGTCAACTGCAACGATACGCTCCATACCTGTACCTGTTACAGGAGTGTCTGCACGCAAACAGGGTACAGCTTGACGCTGCATGTTTGATCCCATCAAAGCTCGGTTTGCATCATCATGCTCTAGAAATGGAATCAATGATGCTGCAACTGATACTATTTGCTTGGGAGAAACATCCATGTATTGAATTCTATCGGGGCTTGAGACCATAAATTCATTTAATTCGCGAGCTGATACCAGCTCCTCAGTAAAGCGACCGTTTTCATCTAAGGCAGCACTCGCCTGTGCAATAACATAACGAGACTCCTCAATAGCAGACAAGTAATGAATCTCATCAGTAACTACGCCATCTATGACCCGCCGATAAGGTGTTTCCAGAAAACCATAATCATTTGTTTTTGCAAATACTGCTAGTGAATTAATCAACCCAATATTTGGTCCTTCAGGTGTTTCGATAGGGCATACACGCCCGTAATGCGTTGGATGAACGTCTCGAACTTCAAAGCCTGCACGCTCTCTAGTTAGACCACCAGGACCTAAGGCAGAAATACGACGTTTATGAGTGACTTCTGATAAAGGATTGTTTTGATCCATAAACTGTGATAGCTGGCTTGAGCCAAAAAATTCTTTTACTGCAGCAGAAACAGGCTTTGCATTCACCATATCTTGAGGCATCAAACCTTCACTTTCAGCAACGGTCAAACGTTCTTTAACCGCACGCTCTACACGAACTAAGCCGATACGAAATGCATTTTCAGCCATTTCGCCAACACTTCTTACGCGACGATTTCCTAGGTGATCGATATCATCCACTACACCATTACCATTGCGGATTTCGATGAGCGTTTTTAGTACATTGACAATATCAGAGGAAGCCTTACCCTCCTCTTTAAGTGCTGCATATTGCTCTCCATACTCTTCAACTAGAGCTTTTGAAGCCGCATCTGTACGTTGACTTAAATAATCAAGATCAAACAATATAGCCGGTCCAGTCTCTGAAGAATATTCAACACGCCGATTGAACTTCATGCGACCCACCGCAGATAAATCGTATCGCTCTTCGGAAAAGAAAAGGTTATGGAATAAATTTTCAGCAGATTCTTTTGTTGGTGGCTCACCAGGACGCATCATTCGATATATTTCAATCTGAGCATCCAAAGGAGTCTCTGTAGAGTCAAGATTTAGTGTATTTGAAATAAAAGCACCGCAATCCAATTCATTTGTATAAATGACATCGAAATTAGTAACACCATTACTACGCAAGTATTCTAGTAGCTCTTCCGTTAGTTCTGCATTTGCCGCAGCCAACAACTCGCCCGTTGATTTATCAATCACATTAGAGGCTAGAACTTTCCCATACATATAGTCTTCAGGTACAGAAAGGCTTTCTAAGTTTGCTTTATTGAGTAAACGCACGTGCTTTGCCGTTATTCTACGACCCGATTCTACTAACAACTTTCCATCAATACTTATATCGAAAGATGCTAGCTCACCTCGCAAGCGATCAGGCTCTAAAGCCATCTGAATACCAGTATCAGTCAATGTTACAGCCACAGCATCAAAGAAGAAATCAAGAATTTCTTCTGTATTCATTCCCAAAGCACGAAGCAATACTGTTGAAGGTAGTTTACGGCGACGGTCAATACGCACAAATACATTGTCTTTAACATCAAACTCAAAGTCCAACCATGAACCTCGATAAGGAATAACACGCGCATTGTGCAATAGTTTACCAACCGTATTAGACTTACCTTTATCATGATCAAAGAAGACACCTGGAGAACGGTGTAACTGAGACACAATAACTCGCTCAGTACCATTAATAACAAAAGAACCTCTATCCGTCATTAAAGGCATTTCACCAAGATAGACATCTTGTTCTTTTATGTCTTTAACTACCTTAGTCTTTTTAGGTGCATCTTTATCGTAAATAACCAAACGCAAGGTAGCACGCAAAGATGATGCATAGGTTAATCCACGCAGTTGACATTCTCTTACATCAAAGACAGGAGGGGCAATGTTATAATCTACATATTCAAGCTGAACAAAACCAGAGTAACTAACAATTGGAAAAACCGACATAAAAGCACCATGAAGACCTTTATTTTCTCGATCTTTCAAAGGAATATTTGTTTGCAAATATTGACGAAATGATGCTAACTGAATCTCCAGCAGGTTGGGGATATCTAAAGCCTGTGGACGTTTACCAAAATCCTTACGGATACGCTTCTTATCAGTAAAAGAAAGAGCCATCGTGTTTCCTCGTCTAAACAACGGTATTTTTTCATAAAAGAACCGCTTATCGAAAATAAAGCATGTCTTTAATGAACAATAGGGGATAATTTGATTATATCCCGCAAGGGAGCAACTGATTAAAATGCCTAGTTAAAAAACCAAGCATCTTAAACAGAAACTCTCTAAAATGCTTTAATAGCTTTACCTGCAATGCTATTAAGCGACAAAAGGCCGACAGTGAAAACACCGTCAGCCTAAAGATTAGAAAATTAAAACCTCTAATTTCAGCACGTATTACTTCAACTCGACAGTAGCACCTGCATCTTCTAATTGCTTCTGAATATCTGCCGCCTCGTCTTTAGAAACCCCTTCTTTAACAACAGAAGGTACACCCTCAGTCATCGCTTTCGCTTCTTTAAGACCAAGCCCTGTAATTCCACGAACGACTTTAATTACCGCTATTTTCTTCTCACCAAAGCCAGTCATTACTACGTCGAACTCATCTTTTTCTGCAGCAGCTTCGCCGCCGTCAGATCCACCAGCAGCAGGGGCAGCAGCTACAGCAGCCGCCGCAGAAACACCAAATTTTTCTTCCATGTCAGAGATTAGTTCAACAATCTCCATCACACTCATGTTAGCAATTGCCTCTAGAATATCATCTTTAGAAACAGCCATTATATTCTCCTAAAACCTAAGTCAGTTTAATTTAATTTTAGCCCAGCACATGCTAAGCAAAAGTTTTTCTGATTGATACAAAAGTTGAGACTTACGCAGCCTCTTTTTGATCACGTACAGCAGCAACAGTACGAACAAATTTGCTTGGAACTTCGTTCATCGTGCGAACTAGCTTTTCTACAGGTGCCTTCAATGTTCCAGCCAAAATAGCTAGAGCTTGATCACGTGTAGGCAACTTAGCCAGACGATCAATATCAGAAGCAGCCAATAACTCTCCACCAACGGAAAGCATCTTAACTTGCAACTTGTCATGCTCTTTAGCAAAGTCTTTTAGCAAACGAGCCGCTGACCCTGGGTCTTCCATAGAGAAAGCCAAAACCAATGGACCAACAAAGCCATCACTCATACAAGAAAAATCTGTATCAGCAAGAGCAATTTTCGCCAAATTATTCTTTACTACTCGTAAATAAACACCAGTTTCACGTGCTTTCACACGCAACTCTGTCATTTCATCTACTGTTAATCCACGGTACTCAGCAGCAACCGCGGAATGAGCATCTGCAGCTACCGCAGCAACATCAGAGACAATTTGTTTTTTGTCCGCTAAAGTTAACGCCACAGCATCCACCTCTCTATTTTCGGTAGCAAAAACCACCGTTAATCAAACACATAAGAAATATTACGATCACTTATAGTGCAAAAAATAACGACGCTACCAAACAAAAACTGACTTGGCTACGCCGCCTACGCAGGTCTATTTAAAATATAATTAAGCTCTAAAAAAGAGCACCTG
>JALVDG010000199.1 GCA_027009095.1 Thiotrichaceae bacterium | reverse complement strand
TAGTGACTAGAGGTCATCAGAGCCTTTATAGTTCACATACTAATTTTTGGCATCATGTTAAACATTTTTTTGCGCGTGGATTTCCTGAACTGATACATAAAGAGTGGCGTTTAGTCGCTTGGGCAAGTGCTTTATTTTATGTGCCATTTTTTGCCATGATTATTGCCATACAGGTACAGCCAGATTTGGTCTATAGCCTGATGGAAGGCGACAAAGTGCGTCAGTTAGAGTCTATGTATGATCCTGATTCGCTATTGCATAAAATTGGTCGAGAACGTGATGCAGACTCCGATTTGAAAATGTTTGGTTTTTATATCAGAAATAATACAGGTATAGGTTTCAAAAATTTTGCAGGGGGGATGCTGTTTGGTATTGGCACTTTATTCTATTTGGTCTTTAATGGATTAATGATAGGGGCTACTGCGGGGCATTTAACTGAATTAGGTTTTTTGGATACCTTCTGGGGTTTTGTTTTAGGGCATGGCTCCTTTGAATTAACTGCCATTGTATTGTCAGGAGTGGCAGGTCTTAAATTATCAATGGCATTGATTAAACCTGGACGAAAGTCACGCGTTCGAGCCTTAATTGATAACGGTAAAATTGGTGTACAGATTATGTATGGTGCGGCGACAATGTTTATTATCGCCGCATTTATAGAGGCTTTTTGGTCATCAACCGTTATGCCTGTGATGATTAAATATATTGTTGCTGCCTTGCTGTGGTCACTGGTTATTGCTTATTTTTGGTTTTTAGGCAAAGACAAAAAAGTAATAGCAAAGGTGTCTCATGCAAATTGAGAAGATCACCGCGAATATTCGCCTGCGATCATCATGGGAAGCCGTTGATCTTGGTTTTTCAATGGTACAAACAGGCTGGAAATCAATTTATCCTGCGTTAATTATCTTCAATTTATTGTATTTAGTCCCTGCATTTCTTTTATTACCAAGAGAATACTACTTAATGATTGTATTGTTTTTTTGGTGGGTTAAGCCTTATAGCCATCGCTTAATTTTACATATTTTAAGTCAAAACCTATTTAATAATAAATTAACAGCAATGCAGGCAATACGTGCGTTGCCTTCTTTACTACGTTATTCCTCATTAGGCGCGTTAACATTTCGACGTTTTTCATTTTCTCGTGGTTTTAATTTACCTATTTGGCAGTTGGAGCAGCTTCGAGGAAAAGCGCGAGCAAAACGGCAAGATGTTTTACTCTCTGCGGTACACTCAGAGGCGATTTGGCTAACCGTAGGCTTATTTTTTATTGAGATTATCCTAACGTGGTCAGTCCTTGGTTTATTTTTTCTATTTATACCTGAAGATTATCTAGAGCCGATTATAAAAAATATTTTCAATCCAGAGCTAGGTTCAATCGAAACATGGGCGACTTTATTGTTTAGCTTTATTTTTATTCTTGTCACTCTTGCCATTGAGCCATTTTATATCGCCGCTAATTTTGCTTTGTATATCAACCGACGCACTCAATTAGAAGCATGGGATTTAGAGCTGTCATTTCGTCATATTGCCAAACGCTTACAAGCAGCAACCAAAAAAATGTTCTCTGTTGTCTTGGTGATGATGTTAGCGACACTAATGAGCTTTATATTTTTATCAGACAATAGTTATGCCGAGTCAGCTGATGAAAATATCGAAATACCTGAAACAAGTGAAGTTGATTATCTACCAGAAGCTCGTTTAGATGTCTCTGAATCTAAAAAAGTCATCACTGATATTGTTCACAGCAAAGATTTAAAAGGGGAAAAGAACACAATAGAATGGAGGCTAAAAGAACTCGATGAGTCCGATGATAATGAGTCAGAATCTGCCCGAGCACTAAGAGAATTTTTAAAGCCTATCGCATTATTTTTTGCCACTATTTTTGAATATGCACTATGGATTTTACTTGCCTTTGCAATACTCACGCTTTATCTGACAAGAGATAGATGGTTGTATCTGCTTGGCTCAGAAAGTACCGATGAAGATGAGTACGAAGCACCTAAAATTCTTTTTGGTATGGATGTACGCAAAGAATCGTTACCAGAAGATATTGTTAAGGAAGCGCAGTTGTTATGGCAGCAGGAAAAGGCACGAGAGTCTTTAAGCTTATTATATCGAGGTGCTTTGGTTCAACTACTGACTCAAGAGAAAATTCCCCTAGAGAATAGTCATACTGAAGGTGATATTTTAAAATTAAGTGCAAAATCCATGACTGAAAATAAACAACAGTATTTGACGCGATTAACAAAAGAGTGGCAGCTCATTGCCTATGCACACCGCAAGCCTAAAGATGAGTCAATGACGTGGTTATTTTCTCATTGGCACTCTGATTTTGCGACTAAAGAGCTTGCCTCATGAGTCGGAGAGTTGCATGGCTAATCGGTATTGTTATGGCTATAGGCTTGGGTTTAGGTGCTTATAGTTTATATCAGCGTCTCGAAATTATTGAATCAACCACAAGGATTAGTCTTGAAGGGGAGGCACGTAAAAATCCTTTATATGCGGCACGTCTGTTTTTACATCGTATGGGCATACCTGCTGAGTCAAAGCCTAGTGTACAGGGCTTAACACTGCCCGACATCAATACAGTACTTATTATTAGCTCTAAACGTAAAACATTATCCCGAAAAAGAGTGAATGACTTGTATGCTTGGGTACAGGCTGGCGGACATTTGATCGCCCGCAGTGTTGATGATATTGATTATTATAAATATTTAAAAAATAAGACAGAAGATGAAGACTATTCATCTGATGATCCTCTGCAATCTTTAATGCTACTTAGCACGGGAGATCGTATTGATGCACGGGATAATGATAGTCAGGTAAATATTAAAGGTTCTAAAAGACCACTAAAATTAGTGCTAGATCGTTTTTATCCTATTGAAAGTCCTGATGATTTTCCTCAAAACGACGAACTGATCAAAGTGAAGAAAGGCGTGTTTATACTTCGTCGCAAGGTAGACAAAGGCATGATTACGCTAGTATCTGATTTTTCTTTTATGAACAATCGTAAGATTCGGGATGCGGATCATGCAGAATTGCTATGGCAATTAGTGCATGGACTGGATACACCTGATGAAGTTTGGCTTATCCATAATGATGAGATGCCTGCTTTGTG
>JALVDG010000198.1 GCA_027009095.1 Thiotrichaceae bacterium | reverse complement strand
AAATTGAACGCATGACACAAAAAATCGCATGGTTAATCGACGCTAATATCTATGTGTACGAGGCATGGAATTATTGCAAAGAACCTGCTAAAGATACAGCTGGCAATCCTATTCATGGGGTTGTTGGCTTTCTCCACTTTGTCTACAAGCTACTCTCCAGCGAGCGCCCTGCCACCATCGCCTTTGCATTTGATGAAAAACTCAAAAACTCACACCGCAAAGCACTTTACCCCAACTATAAAGCCAATCGAAAACCACTATCACCTGAGCTAGCACTGCAATTTCGCTACTGTCGTGATTTTCTCGATGCACTCGGACTCTATCAATCATCTAGTCATCACTATGAAGCCGATGATTTAATTGGCACATGGGCAACACAACTTCGTAAACAAGGCTACCAACTTAATATCATCACCGCCGATAAAGACCTATTACAACTGATTCGGGATAATGATCAGTGGTGGAGCTATCAACGCAACTATAAATATACGGTTCAAAGTTTTAGAAAACGGCATCGAATATCCCCCTATCAAGTCGCCGATCAACTCGCACTTGCAGGAGATAAAAGTGACAATATCCAAGGTGTAACAGGTGTTGGCATGTCAACGGCTGCCAAGTTGTTGCGAAAGTTTCACGATATTGACACACTCTTTGAGCAACAATCTGAAATTCATAAAATGCACATTCGCCATGCGATGCAAATACAAGAAGCCATCGCGAGCCATCACGACAGCATTCGTCTAGCTCAAAAAATCACCTTAATACAATGCAATATCGAAGATGCGAATAGTGAGGATATTTTAAAACCTCGCCAATTTTCAGCCGATAGATTCACCGCCTTATGCGAACAATTACGCATCACAAAAGATCTACAAAAACAGTGGCGAATATTGATAGAAAGACTTTACCCCGATAAGATACTGCCTTCCTCAAGCTTATAAGTAGTTAGAAAAATACTAAGCTTCATAACACCCCAGCCTGTTTTTTAAACACTGGCTAATAAAAAGAAACCAGACCCATGAGCAAATTTTGGAGCCAACGCACCCACGAGCTAGACCCTTATACACCAGGAGAGCAACCTCAAGACACCCAGTATATCAAGCTCAACACCAACGAAAATCCCTACCCGCCCTCACCTTTAGCACTTGCAGCCATGCAACAGGCAGTATCGGAAGACCTACGTTTATACTCTGACCCAAATGCCAATAAGCTCAAACAAGCAATTGCCGATTTTCATCAAGTCGATATTAGCAATGTCTTTGTTGGCAACAGCTCCGACGAGGTACTAGCGCATAGCTTTGCCGCCCTGCTCAATCACGACAAGCCCCTACTCTACCCTGACATTAGCTACAGCTTCTATCCAAGTTATATCAAGCTATTTGGCATTAATGCTAAAGCCATCCCGCTTGATAAAGACCTCTGTATTCATTTTGATGATTATGCACAAGACAATGGCGGCATTGTATTCCCTAACCCCAACGCTCCAACAGGTATTGCCGTTAGTTTAGAGAGCATTGAAACACTCGCACAAGACAATCCTAATTCAGTGATATTAATTGACGAAGCCTATGTTGATTTTGGCGCAGACTCTGCCATACCCTTAACGCAAAAGTATCCTAATTTGCTCGTCGTGCAAACCTTCTCAAAGTCACGCTCACTGGCTGGTTTACGCCTAGGTTTCGCCATTGGCTCTGCGGAATTAGTGGATGGATTAGAGCGAGTTAAAAACTCATTTAATAGCTACCCAATAGACCGTATCGCCATCGAAGGCGGCACTGCATCAATACAAGATAAAACACACTTTGAAGAATCCTGCCAAAAGATTATCAACACACGACAAAAGACAAGTGACGCATTGAAAGAGCTAGGTTTTCATATCCTCCCCTCTGCAAGTAACTTTGTGTTTGCTTCACACGATAATATCCCCGCAGAAGCACTGTATTTAGCACTAAAAAAACAAGGCGTATTAGTACGTTATTTTAAAAAACCACGTATTGATAATTATTTAAGAATTACCATTGGCACAGATAAGGAAATGGCTGTGCTAATTGAAAAATTAAAAAGCATTATTAGCTAGAAAAATTAGAAAGTAGAGGTCATAAGCCATACATGATGAGGATAAAAACACACCAAAAATAGCCCGTATGGAGTTTGCGAATACGGGAAAATGTGGCATTTCCTCGGTATATCCAATTACCCTTAGCCATTATTAAAGAAAAATGTAAGTCATTGATTTTTAATATCTCTAATTTTATTCTGCAACATTAAATCAATAACTTAAAACAAAGTGTCCTGTACAAAGATATAAAAGTTAAAGGAAAGTTATCTCCTCCACCTAAAGTAAATAGATATAAGTTTAAAAGAACACTTAATGTTGAAAAAGTTATTTTCATTGAGCCTATTAAGTTTCTTATTCCAAAAGACTGTTTTAAAACAGCCCATCCATGTTCAAGTGATGGAATGTCGCCTTATCGACCATAATACCATTCGAGTAAAAAGGGTAGAATAAGCCTTATCCAATACGAAACCAAGCCTGAAAGTCTCCCCATATTCTGCGAAGCTTCATACGGACAGTTTACTTGTCCGACTAGCATTATTTTCTATCCATTCATCCGAAAATATCGCATATGTTTTTTCTTTTTCTATAGTTAGTTAAGATATTTATAATTATAAGGAAATAGAAAATGAGCAGTATATCTACAAATACAAGTAATGGTTCTTTAAAAGAGCTTCTAACAGGTTAAGGGTTGTTGGAGTTACAACATTAAAATAGGCCCTCTTTCTCGAGAAGAAGCAGATGATATTAACACTTTTAAAGGACAGTTAAACAATGGGGTAGCTACAACAGCAGGGATAACTACAACGGTATTAACACGAAATGGTAAAGCAGGTACTGCTGTCGGCACAGCAGTAGCGGCAACTTTGACTGCACTAAGTAAAAACTTACATCAGGGAGATAGTATTCTACAACATGTAAAAGTGTGTCCGTCTAAAATTTCAGACTCAGGAATAACAACAGAAACATCAACAAAAATTATAAAGAAGCCTAAATGAGTACAAATAAAAAAAAGCTTATCTATGCGAGTTTATCTTCAGGAGTTTTAGTCGCATTATTTTC
>JALVDG010000197.1 GCA_027009095.1 Thiotrichaceae bacterium | reverse complement strand
AGAGGCGATTGTAACAACTGCCAGTGCTTGTGGGGTCATGATTAAGGACTATTATGAATACCTACATCACATCCCCGAATACGGAGAAAAAGCACGTCGTATTTCGCAGCTATGTAAAGACATCTCCGAAATTATTGCGAATGAAGATTACAGCTCACTTGCCACGAAAAAGTTAACAACAATTAGTTGGCATCCACCCTGTACTTTGCAACATGGGCAGAAAATTACAGGGGTAGTAGAGAAAATTTTGATAGATGTTGGCTATCAACTTAATCCGATTAAAGATGCTCATTTATGCTGTGGTTCAGCAGGTACTTACTCTGTTTTACAAGCCGACTTAGCAGAAAAGTTGGGTGATAATAAAATAGCAAATCTTGAAGCTGACCAGCCCGAGATGATTGTAACCGCTAATATAGGTTGCCAAACGCACCTACAAGAGCGAACAAAAACACCCGTGAAGCATTGGATTCATTTATTGTTGGATGAGTAGTTACCATATTTTTATATATTTCTATGTGAAAAATATCACAGTAATAATTTGTTTGACTTCCTACAATTTGTAACAAGTGATTAGTACTCCAATAAGCGAGGCAGAGCTAAAAATCCCATTTCTCGGGCAAAGTGTAGGCGAAAATGGTTAGCTGGATGGAAGAGAGCTAAAGAACCTAAACTAATCAAAAACTTTTGCTCTTTTTAAAGAGGGGCTGCGTAACATTAAATGATAACTAATGCGAGGATGTATGGGATTTTTAGGAACAGGGTTTGGAAGAAGGAGAAGTTCGGTACCAGCCACTATTTTTGGTTTTTTATTTCTATTCTTATCCACTATTGGTCTATGGCTTAATGAGGGAAGAAGTGTAGATCAAATGGATGCACTTTACGAAATGCAACAGGCGATTGTCACTCTTCCAGACACGAAGTATCAAGCAGACCTTGATAATAAGCCTATCCTTATCCAAGGAAAGGTCAAAGCTATATCGCCAGTAGAAGATCCTGAGTTCAAAATAAGTACAAATGGTCTTGTGCTTAAAAGAACGGTAGAAATGTACCAATGGAAACAAATGGCAAGAGACGAAGCCAGAAATGAAACAAGCTATTCTTATAAAAAAGAATGGTCTTCTGAACCCATTGATTCAAGCAATTTTAAAGATCCAGAAGCACATTATAATCCTCCTTTTCCTTATCCAAATAAATCCTTTACCACAGAGGCAAAGATAGGAGATTATACTCTTTCAAATGAAGTGCTAAATAAAATTAGCACATCTAAAGTGTTGGGACTAAGCTCGTTCCCGCATAAAATCAACGATGCTATCAATCACAAAAGTTTTTTGTTTATGGGTAAAGACATTACTGCCCCTACTCTTGGTGATGTTAAAATAAGCTATAAATATGCCCCTGAAGGTGATTACAGCATTGCTGCTAAAGCGAGTAAGCAATTATTAATTAATTACACCACCGAAAATAATAAATCACTTTCATTTGTACGCAATGGTATTGTCTCTGTAAGTAAAATATTTAATGACGAACAATCTAACAATACAGCATTAACATGGGCGCTTAGGTTCGCTGGTTTATTTGTTATGTTTTTAAGCTTTTTTACGATGTTACGATTTTTTACTGCCTTTTCAGATTATATCCCTATCGTAGGACCATTACTCAATGGTGTAAACAGTATTATCGCAGGCGTGCTTACCCTTATTTTTGGATCATTAGTCATTGCCATTGCATGGTTTAGCGCAAGACCTATGCTTTCTATTTCGATCTTGATCATTGGAGGCGTAGTCGCCTTTGTATTAGGAAAATTTGCTAAAAAAAGAAAAGGAGCAGAAACTCAATCTGCATCATTGGAAACATCGCCTTAGGAATGTACAAAAAATTGTCAAGTCCCGATAGATAATAAACCACGCTCAATATCCGCCTTAATATCATCTATATTTTCCAAGCCAATTGATAATCTTAATAAGCCTTCGCTGATACCAGTTGCTTCTCGTATTTCAGGGTCGATACGTCCGTGAGTTGTACTGGCAGGATGAGTGATGGTGCTTTTTGTATCCCCTAAATTAGCGGTTATTGAGATTATTTGTGTATTATCAACCACTTTCCAACCTGCTTCTTTTCCGCCGATAACTTCAAATGAAAGAATACCGCCAAAGCCTGACTGCTGTTGCTTTGCTAGCTCATATTGCGGATGCGAGTTTAAACCTGGGTAGTTTACTTTTGTTACTTTAGGATGATTATCTAGCCATGTTGCAACTGCTAGCGCATTGTCACAATGGGCTTTCATGCGTAAGTTGAGTGTTTCTAAGCCCTTGAGAAATACCCATGCGTTAAAGGGACTCATTGCCACACCACCTGTGCGTAGCACACCAAAGACCTCAACACCAACAAGCTCTTCACTACCAACTACTGCGCCACCTAAACATCGCCCTTGTCCATCTAAATATTTAGTGGCAGAGTGAACAACAATGTCTGCGCCTAAGTCTAAAGGACGTTGCAAAGCGGGAGTACAGAAGCAGTTATCAATCACCAATAGACTGTTGTTTGCATGGGCAATATCTGCCAGAGCTTTTATATCAACAATATCAGTGACAGGGTTTGATGGCGTTTCAGCAAAAAGAAGACGAGTATTATCACGCAATGCTTTCTGCCAGCCTTCTAGGTCAACTAAATCAACAAATTCAACGTCAATACCAAATTTTTTCAGGTAGTTATTAAAAAAAACGGTGGTTGTTCCAAAAATAGAACTTGAACAGACAATATGATCGCCCGTTTTAAGCAAAGCAAGCATTACCGCCATAATGGCTGACATACCCGATGAAGTTGCCACACAAGCCTCCCCACCTTCTAAAGCAGCTAAACGCTCTTGAAAACAACGCACGGTGGGATTCGTTAGGCGTGTGTAAATATTACCTGGTTCTTCGCCACTAAAACGAGCGGCTGCCTCTGCTGCATTTTTAAAGGTATAGCTTGAGGTAGGAAATATAGCCTCTGAGTGTTCTTGCTCGTTAGTTGCGGTATGCCCTGTACGAATGGCTAAGGTATCAAATTCAAACTCGTTCATAATGTCTCATCTTTGTTATAGGCATAAAAAAGCCCGCTATTAGTTAGTTATCGCTAAAGCA
>JALVDG010000196.1 GCA_027009095.1 Thiotrichaceae bacterium | reverse complement strand
GTGAGGGAGCACACCTATAAAAGACGCACTATTAACACTACATTACTAACACTATAAATATCTAACATGAATTTGTCATTAATTAGAGGTAGAATGCGCGCTTAATAAAAAACAACAGGATTATATTGTGCAGCAAATTCATACTCCTCGACGCAAAACAATGCTACTTATTATCGATGGTTTTGGCGTTAACCCCAGCAAAAAAAATAATGCAGTTTTTGAAGCAAATACACCTAATTTAGATGAGTACTTTAGCAAATATCCTCATACTACATTACAGGCATCGGGGAAATCTGTTGGCTTACCGGAAGGACAAATGGGTAATTCTGAAGTTGGTCACTTCACCATTGGTTGCGGTAGCGTTATTCGTCAAGATTTAGTGCGTATTGATGATGCCATAGAGGATGGCTCTTTTGCTAAAAACACGGTATTACGTGCCGCAATGCTACATGCAAAAACAAACAACCGCCCTATTCATTTGGTGGGATTAGTCTCTGATGGTGGCGTACATAGCCACGTTAATCATCTTTGTGCCTTAATTGCCATGTGTAAAGAAATGGGGGTTGTCCCTGCTATGCATGTGATTACCGACGGACGTGATACCTCACCAAAATCAGCTGTTCGTTTTGTAGAGCAATTATCTGCATCATTAGATGAGTTTGGTGGCAAAATATCAACCTTAATCGGACGATTTTATGCAATGGATCGCGACTCTCGTTGGGATCGCACCAAGATGGCATGGGATATGATGGTTCACCGTAAAGGCAAGCCCATGACCAATGCTGTTGAAGCCATTATTGCAGCCTATGAAGATGGTCAAACCGATGAGTTTATCCTCCCCCATGTCATGGAAGATGGCGAAACCATTATGCCAAACGACTCCCTTATCTTCTTCAACTTCCGCAATGATCGTCCTCGTCAATTAGCCGAAGCACTTGGCATGGGTGCGAAATTTAAAGGCTTTGATCGTGGTGATTATGAACGTATCGTTGTTACTTGCCTAACAGAATACGATAAAAAACTATTAGCACCAGTTGCCTTTACCCCTGAGCGACCTGGTACTAACTTATCTCACACCATTAGCCTATCGGGTTATCGACAACTTCATTGCGCAGAAACCGAAAAATACGCACACGTCACCTTCTTTTTCAATGGTGGACGCGAAACACCTTATGCAGGTGAAGATCGTATTATGGTTGACTCTCCACATGTTGATACCTACGATGAATGCCCAGAAATGAGCGCCAAAGAAGTCGCAAACAAAGTAATCGATGCATTAAACGAGCAAAAATACTCCTTTATTGTCGTCAACTTTGCCAATGGCGACATGGTAGGTCACACCGCAATGCCTGATGCCATTATCAAAGCCGTTGAAGTCCTCGACACGGAAGTCGGTCGTGTACTCGATGAAGCCGTTAAAAATGAGTACTCTGTAATTGTCACCGCAGACCACGGCAACTGCGATGAATATGTTGACCCCTTTACAGGAGAACCTAGCACACAACACACTGTTTACCCTGTACCCTGTTTAATCATCGACAAAGACTTCTGGCAACTACGCACTAGCGCAGGTTTAAGTAACCTAGCTCCAACTGTTTTAGATCTAATGGGCTTACCAAAACCAGAAGCAATGGAGTGTGATTCTTTATTATTAAAGAAACTGGATCTTTCTAATCGTCCTGCTGATTACTAATGTAGCTCTCGTTTCCGCGCAAGAGCGTGGAAACAAGAAAAAAGGAGGGATAAAGTTAAATCACTCATTGAACTTCATCTCTGACTTCAGATCTCACTAAAATAATAATAGATTACAAGCTGAATAGTTACGATTAAAAATAAAAAATTCGAGTATTCCAATGCATAAATCCACCATTTTTCTCCTCTCTCTTTCGCTGATGCTAGCTTGTAGTAACAAGCCATCAGAACCAAGCCCACAAAAAACATCCAGACCTCACGCTGGTGCTGAACCGTATAATTTTAGAGGTACTTTAGCCAGCCATAATGCGGTACGCTCACAACTTGGCTTAATCCCATTGCGCTGGTCAAATAAATTAGCACGCTATGCACAACAATGGGCTGACCATCAAGCAAAAACTCAAAACTGTGCAATGACACACCGTCCTCATCAAGCAGGACCTTATAAACAAATTTATGGTGAAAACTTATTTTGGGCAAGCCCCAAACGTTGGTCGGATGGACGTATCGAACGACAAGAAATTACGATTGCAGAGGTTGTTAAAGCTTGGGCAGATGAGGTAGTAGACTACAATTACAACAATAATAGCTGTCGAGCAGGAGAGCAATGCGGTCATTACACCCAAATCGTTTGGCGTGAAACACGCGAAGTAGGCTGTGCAATATCCGTATGCCCTGACCAGTCACAACTATGGGTTTGCAACTATAACCCACCAGGAAATTATATTGGGGAGAAGCCTTACTAGCTCAAAAGTATCTGACACTTTGAACTGGTTGATGTACTAAAATTTAGCTGAAAACTGTGTTGCTGTTGCCGTAATATTATCTGTTGCAAACAGGCTACTAATAACAGCAATCATATCTGCTCCGCTATCAATCAAAATACTGGCATTGTCTAAAGTGATACCGCCGATCGCACAGATAGGCAAAGATAACTGTTGCTTGGCTTGTTGCAATAGATCAAGACTTGCTCTTGGTGCTTGAGGCTTTGTTGGGGAGGCGAAAAAACTGCCAAAGGCAACATAATCTGCCCCCTGCTTTTCTGCTTCTATTGCAATATTAATATCTTGATAGCAAGTGACACCGATAATCGCCCTCCCCCCAAGTAATTCTCTTGCTTCAGTCAAAGAACCGTCTTCCCTACCTAAATGAACGCCATCAGCCATGACTTTATGCGCTAAATAAATATCATCATTAATAATAAAATGCGTATCAAATTTTTTACAGAGTGTCGCTAGCTCTATTGCCTCTTGTAACTGCTGCTGGATATTTGCGTTTTTATTACGGTATTGCAGTATTTTCACGCCACCCTCTAAGGCTAAAGTGACTTTTTTAATTAAATTTTCAGAATCACTCTCAGTTATTGCGTAAAGTCCTTTCATAAATACCCCATGATTCTGTTAAGATTGGCGAATTTTATTTACCGTTTATCGGTAAATATATTACTCAGAACCTCCATTAATAAAGCTACCCATTTGCACAGATTTATTAATGGAAGCTCCCCAAAACTATTCTATCTGGATAAATTATGTCAAGACAAAGCGCTTTCGATTACGATGAACTCATAAAATGCGGACACGGCGAACTTTTCGGCGAAGGAAACGCCCGCCTACCGACCCCCAATATGTTGATGATGGATCGTATTGTTGAAATCCATGAAGATGGCGGTGAATTTGGTAAAGGTTATATGATTGCAGAACTCGATATAAACCCTGACCTTTGGTTCTTCGAGTGCCACTTCCCTACTGATCCTGTTATGCCAGGTTGTTTGGGCTTAGATGCGATGTGGCAATTAATTGGATTTTTCTTAGGCTGGCTAGATAACCCAGGGCGTGGTCGTGCCTTAGGTTGTGGTGAGGTAAAATTTACAGGTCAAATTCTACCTACTGCCAAGAAAGTAACTTACCGTATTGATATGACACGGGTCATCTGTCGTCGCTTAGTCATGGGCGTAGGCAATGGTACTGTATCGGTTGATGGCAAAGTGATTTACACCGCCACCGATTTAAAAGTTGGATTATTTACATCAACAGAAAATTTTTAATTTATGTAACTACTCAGCTTGCACTCTAATTTTACCCGATTTCTACGTTAAAAGTGCTCATTTATGCTCATAAACTCCGCCCTTTTACCTTGAACTCGAACCAAATAGAGCACAATCTGAGCAGTTACCGATTATGCTGAAGTAGTTACCAATTTACTTAAACAACTGCTGTTGCATGAAGTGTAATAACCTATATTTAATGTCGCTATTTAACATAAAGCAATTGGAATGTGCTAGGCTTTATTAGCAGATATTTAAGTTAGGAGAGAAATAAAAATGAGTTATTTAGACACTGGTTCTGGACAAATCGTAGCCAATGCCGCTGAAAATGAGCGTGCTGCTTTTATTAAGCGCACTTATCTACACCTAGGTGGTGCGATTGCCACCTTTGCTGTTTTAGAAACCTTGCTAATTCAATCGGGTGTTGCACAAAATTTTTTAGGCTTACTCTCAGGTAGTAAATGGTCATGGCTTATTGTACTTGCTGCTTTTATGGGCATCTCCATGTTAGCAAATAGCTGGGCGCATAATGGTATGTCGCGTGAAAAGCAGTATATGGGTCTTGGGCTTTATACCATTGCCGAAGCCATTATTTTTATGCCAATTATCTTTATGGCACAGTTAAAAGCACCTGATATTTTACAAAATGCGGCTATTGTTACGATAGCCTTGGTCGCAGGTTTAACCTTTACCGCATTTTCGACCAAAATAAACTTCTCCTTTATGGGACGTTTTTTAATGATTGGTGGATTTATCGCGATGGGAACAATCGTTGCTTCCATTATCTTTGGTTTCTCGCTAGGTCTTTGGTTTTCAGGTGCGATGATCTTATTTGCGGCAGGTTCGGTTCTGTATAGTACCTCAAATGTGCTTCATGAGTATCATACCGATCAACACGTAGCCGCTTCTTTATCGCTATTTGCAAGTGTTGGATTATTATTCTGGTATGTCTTACAATTTATGATGGCTTTTGGTGATGACTAATAATTACAGATTTTCACTTATTAAATTTTATCTTGGAGACTAAAAAGCTGAAGCTTTCACTCCTTTTATCAAGAAATTATTTATCTGAAAAACGATAGCACCCCAAAAGGTCACTGGATAATATCTATGTGACCTTTTTTATAGCAAGTTTAAGTATTATCAGACATACTTTAGGTTCGCATTAATCCAACAAAAATAAGCAACTCACTAAATTAGGAAAAACATTATGGAACTTCTACCCATTATTATTCTTGTGCTCGCTGTTACCGTCGTAATGATGGGAGCGAAAAAAGTCTCTCAAGGCTTTGAATACACGGTCGAGCGTCTTGGAAAATACACTAAAACCTTAAAACCTGGCTTTCATGTCATTATCCCTTTTTTGGATAGTATTAGCTCCAAAATGAATATGAAAGAGCAAGTGTTAGACGTGCCTTCGCAAGAGGTTATCACCAAAGATAATGCAATGGTGACAGCTGATGGCGTAGTGTTCTTCCAAGTGATGGATGCTGCCAAAGCGGCTTATCGCGTCACCGATTTATACCGTGCTATTTTAAATCTTACGATGACCAATATTCGTAGCGTAATGGGGTCGATGGATTTAGATGAACTACTTTCTAAACGTGATGTAATTAACTCGCGCCTTTTAGCCGTTGTCGATGAAGCAGCAAGTAACTGGGGTGTTAAAGTCACTCGTATCGAAATCAAAGACATCAACCCGCCGCATGATTTAGTCGAGGCAATGGGTCGTCAAATGAAGGCCGAGCGTGAAAAACGTGCCAATATTTTAGATGCAGAAGGTTATCGTGCAGCCGCAATACTAAAAGCGGAAGGTGTAAAAGAGTCGCAAATTCTTGCCGCAGAAGGTGAAAAAGAAGCCTCATTCCGCGAAGCAGAAGCACGCGAGCGTTTAGCAGAAGCAGAAGCACGCGCGACTGCAATGGTATCAAAAGCCATCGCCCAAGGTGATGTACAAGCCATTAACTATTTTGTGGCACAAAAATACACCGAGGCACTCACTGAAATCGCTAAAGCACCTAATCAAAAAGTCATTATGATGCCATTAGAAGCCAGTAGTCTTATCGGCTCTATTGCAGGTATCGCAGATATTGCCAAAGGCGTATTAAACGAAAAAGAAGACAAGGATCAATCATGAGCGATTTTCTAAATCAACTAAGCTATTGGCATTGGTGGGTATTCGCCGTTGTACTGGTTATTTTAGAAATATTCTCTCCTGCTGCTTTCTTTATCTGGCTAGGCGTTGCAAGTGGTGTAACGGGCCTACTTCTACTTATCGCGCCAGAAATAAGTTGGCCAATACAATTTATTCTCTTCTCAGCACTCAGTATCTTAGCCGTTTGGTTAGGTCGTCGCTGGTTTAAAATAAATACTAGCGAAACCGACCAACCTTTTCTCAATGAATCCAACGCCGAATTAGTCGGGAGAATTTGCGAAGTTGAGCAAGCCATTATCAATGGCGAAGGTCGTGTGATTGTGGGTGACTCCACATGGAAAGCACGAGGATCTGATGCCGCTGTTGGTGATAAGGTTAAAGTGATATCGGTTAATGCCGCTGTTTTGACCGTTCAAAATATCAAGCCCTGATAAATCACTCCCTATGAAATCCTGCTTATTTAGATCATAGGGAGTGTTTTGTTAGGATTTTTTCAGATAAATAATTCCCTGATAACAGGAGTGAAAGCTTCAGCTTTTTAATCGTCTAGTTGAAATTTAATACGCAAACATCCGCCTCGCCTATCGGCATCGACATGAGAAAAGATAAATCTTTCACTCCTTTTTATATCAATCAAAGTTTAAGGGATGGCAGATTTTAAGTGATAAAACTGCGTAACATCAGTTAAATAAGTAAATCTTCAAAAAACCATGCTGAAAATTCATACCGACCTGCAACATTCGATTTTGCATAAATTGCAGATGCTTGACTTCTAACCGTTTTTTCCTTTGTATTTCTAAGTTCTGCAATTTCTTTAAAGCTCAGTCCTTTTAATAAAAGTAGGGATACCTCTTTTTCACTTGTCGTCAGCCCCCATAAATCGAACTGCTCATGAATATATTTACTGTATTCACGCCCAACTTCTTTTAATTTGGTTTGCAATAACTCTAAATCATTTTGGGTACTTTCAACCTGATGATGTAAACGAGACAGCTCTTCAGAACGCTTACGAATCATGCCAATGATCATGAAAATACCCCAAATAGCTAAGGTAACGGTCAATACCTCTAAACCAATATGAATCCAATCATCACCTGAATAAATGTCCTTAATAAAATCGGTCGTATTTATGGTAATTATGATTAATAGCATCGCTATTAACACATAGTCTTTCAATATTTTTATCATCAAAATAATTCTCTAAAATTTATTTTTGCTATTGAATGTACGGACACTCATTTCTTTCCTCGCAATAAAATCATAGTGTTAAGTACAATTAAAAGCTATAGGACAAATAACCTATGGTTTAAGTCATACCTCTTACAGTGTCTCTCTATCCATCATATCACCAATATCAATTATTTATAATTAGCCCTAGTATTTGCAACATGAAGTCTTAACACATAGACTTAGTTCGCTGATTTTACGCATCCCTATGAAGGAATATAGGTTATATTACAGAGACAACAAGTAACTTCTCATAAAGTGCAGGCACGTTTAAAATCAATAGTTGCGCTGAATAAAAAATACCCTGATTAATTTTCAACACAAGTAAGTTGTTGATTTTTACTTTTTAGAAAGCAAAAAAAATGAAATTTTGTTGTGAAAACAATCATTTTTGAATTTTGAAAATGCTTTAAGTTATTGTTTTATAAGGCTACCTGTAAGTTATGAGAAGTTACGTGTTACTTGAGAGGTGGTTACATATATAAATTAAAATATGTACTTTCTGCTTTAGGCTAATCTATTATACAACTGGACTTTGTATTCTTATTTTTTATATAAAGATATCCTAAGAGTTAAAAGTACTTAGACTCTATTGTTTTATTTTGGAAAATACTACTATTTATAATATCCCTTGAGATTAACTGGTTGAAAACTGCTATGAATAATAAAATTATTTTTAAACTGAATTCCTATTCAACGTATATAGTTTCCTTTTTAATAATCACTATATTAAGCGCTTGTGGCGGTGGGAAAAACTCTAAACCTAATGCTGGAGTTTTACAAGATAAAAAACTACTAAGTTGTTTTCCCCAACTACCCACAAAAGATGAGTTATTAACGGTAAGAAAATTTAGTTGTAAAGATATTGATTTATCAACATCAAATCTGTATGAATTAAACAACCTACCATCACTAAAAATTCTTAATTTAAACAATACCAAACTGAGTAATTTAGAGCCTCTATCAAAACTCACGAATCTTACCCAATTAGTATTACAAGCGAATAATACAGATGAATTCGGAACCTCAAAAGAAGCATTAGAAATTAGCCCATTAGCGACTCTTAAAAATTTAGAATCACTAGATTTAAGTAATAACTGTATTACAGATTTAACACCTATTTCAAATTTAACAAATCTCAAAGAACTAAGTCTTAACCAGATCAACAAAGGTCCTGGGTGTTCTATAATAGACTTACAACCATTGTCGGTATTAACTAAACTAAAAACACTTAATTTAGAAAATAATAAACTCAGTGCAGGTTTTGGATATATTAGTGCTTTTATAGATAAAGAAGGGTTGTTCGATTACGTAGATTTAAGCATGTTAAGCACCCTTGTTAATTTAGAATATCTTAATTTAAGTCGTAGTATATTTTCAGGTTTTAATGAATATTCTTCAGGAATCCCTAACTTTCCAAAGCTTATTTCACTAGATTTGAGTAAAAATGGCGGTGGTAGTGGATCTGGTGGTTTTGATTCGTCTTTAACTTTAAAAAACTTAACATCAATTTCTAAACTTACAACATTGGAAACTTTAGACTTACATTCAAACAGCCTAGACGATATTTCTCCCGTCGCAAGTTTAACCCAACTTTCCTACTTAGACCTACATGATAATGTTTCAGTTAATGATATATGGTACCCAGGATCCACTGAAAAAAGAGTATTTCAAATACTTCAACACCTAGAATCCCTCTCTTCACTGACAAAGCTTAAATACTTAGATTTAAGTTATACAGGTATCGACAGTTCAGATATTGAGATTCTTTCAACCTTAACCAATCTTACTTCTTTGAAGCTTGATAGCAACTATTTAAGAGATAGTGATGTAATTAATTTTCCTATACTTGAAAACCTTAAAACATTGTCTCTAAGTACAAACTTACTAACAACAGTTGAATTTTTATCGGGGTTATCTTTAAAGTATCTAGATTTATCCCATAATTGTATAGAAGACTTTTCCTCACTACAGGCTGATATATTGGTCACTGACAACCAGAGCAGTGAATGCTATTGATGATTTGCGTCGAATTCACCTAACAGCTTTCACTGCTAATCCATTCTCTCGGGTAAATGCTCAGCGCGGTTAGAATGGGAAGTTTAGCTCCGCCTCGCTATCGCATCGGGCGGAGGGAAAAATATGCAATATTTTTCTACATTGTGTAACAACAGTTAATAGCTCATTAAATTGTTAGGGTTTCTAGTACTCCAACCACGTTATATTAGATAATATCTATAACACCCCAAAATAAGAGAGACACAAATGAGCAACAACAGCATAGAAACAGAAATGCCAAAAACAGAACACAAATTTGCCCAATACGTTCGTTTACTCGGAAAAGGTAAAACAGGTTCCAGAAACCTAACGTATCAAGAAGCAAAAGATGCCATGACGATGATTCTAAAAGCTGAGGTTGAGCCAGAGCAGCTTGGTGCTTTTATGATGTTAATGCGCTATCAAGAAGAAAGTGCTGAAGAGTTAGCGGGTTTTGTTGATGCAACTTACGCCGTCACAACAATTCCTGAGAATATGCCAACTGTTGACCTAGACTGGTCTAGCTATGCAGGCAAAGCACGTCGTCTGCCTTGGTTTATATTATCGACCCTGTTACTTGCAGAAAATGGTATTTCTATTTTAATGCATGGCGAGGGTAATCATACGCCAAACAGAATCTACACAGAACAAGTGCTTGAGCTACTCAATATTCCTATCGCCCACTCCTTTGAGGAAGCGGGTAAACATATCACCAGCAGTAATTTTGCCTACTTACCCCTGCATGACTTTTTGCCTGAGCTAGCCCGCATTATGGACTTAAAGTGGATACTCGGCTTACGCTCTCCTGTTAATACCTTCACTCGCTTAATTAACCCCTGTCGGGCAAAATGTTCAATGCAAGGCATTCATCACCCTGCTTACCGTGATACCCATCAAGAAGCTTCGTTGATATTAAAACAGCCCACAATGGCGGTTATAAAAGGCGATGGCGGTGAAACTGAGTGGAATCCTGATATGAGCAACTTAGTGCGCTCAATTAAAAATGGTGAATTAATTGAAGAAGAATGGTCACCTCTTTTCCCTAAACGACATGTTAAAGACAAAAAACTAGAGCCTGAAAAATTGGCAAAAGTATGGAACGGCTCAATTGATGATGAATACGGCACAGGCGCAGTTATTGGTACTGCCGCTATCACTCTGTACACAATGGGCAAAGCCGATAGCCATGATACAGCCATTGAGTTAGCCACAAAATGGTGGGAAGCACGAGATAAATCACGATTCTAAACAGGGAGTCAGCCATGATCACACGGTACCCGACACTTAGCCATTATTAAGCAATGCGGTAATTAGACCAGATATACCTACAATTTATAGCACTACCACCAACGGGATTCGGCTTATCTACTAAACCCGCATTTATTGCCCCGAGCTTTTCATAGAAAACTTTAGTACTTCATATTTATGGTCAATTATGTCGAATAGAGCGACTCAATTTATTATAGCATTAGCTATCACTCAATTAATTTTCCCCATAAATCATGCTCGCTTGAGTGCGTTATTTCGACCTCGGCAAATTGTCCTGATTCTAATCGCTCACCTTCTATATAAACAACACCGTCTATCTCGGGCGCATCAGCACTACTTCGTGCAATAGTGAAGTCTTCACCTGTATCATCGGTTAGTACAGTCATGCGTTTACCTATCTGCTGAGATAATTTGGCAGCACTAATTTCTGCTTGTACTTCCATAAAGCGTTCTACACGGTCGTGCTTCTCATCCTCTGGTACATGATCAGGCAATGCATTAGAGACCGCTCCTTCAACCTCGGAGTAGGCAAAACAACCCACGCGATTCAGTTGTGCCTCGCGTAAAAAATCGAGCATCAGCTCGAAGTCGGCTTCTGTTTCTCCTGGAAATCCTGCAATAAAGGTACTACGAATGGCAATATCAGGGCAGATGCTACGCCACTTAGCGATACGCTCTAGCACTTTTTCGGCATGTGCGGGACGTTTCATATTTTTTAGTACGTCGTGGCTGGCATGTTGAAAAGGTATATCTAAATAAGGGAGTATTTTTCCTTCTTCCATT
>JALVDG010000195.1 GCA_027009095.1 Thiotrichaceae bacterium | reverse complement strand
GGTTACAGTCACCGTTCCAGAGCTATAATGACCATGATTATCGGTTACTATGTAAGTGAAAGTATCCTCACCGGCATAATCAGTATTTGCAGTATAAATAATTTCTCTATTGCTAATACGAGCATTACCATGGTTACCGTTTTTAGAGATACCAACTAGTTCAATAGTATCTCCATCATCATCTTGTGCATTGCTTAGTACATCAATAGTAACGGAGCTTCCACCACTTACATTGGCAGTACTATCAACCGCTACAGGTGCGACGTTTGCTCCTCCTCCAAAACCAGCAAGAGCAACATGGACAGTAGCCGTGTCTACTTTAACACCAGTATTTATATCGCAAACATCATAATTAAAGCTATCCGATGTACCTGTATAACTATTTGCTGTATAGCTAATACTGGTATCTGACTCGATAGTTACACTACTATCACCACTATTTCCACTAATAGAGCCAGAGCATATTTTTAAGCCTGCACTATCGTTGGCAATTAGGTTATGCTGAGGCTGAGGACTATCATTGATGTCTATTTCGATGAAGTCATCACTAGCTCCGCGATTATCAGCAGATTTCACATCGATGGTGACAAGTGCAGTATCTGTAAAGCCATTATTATCTGTTGCTTCATAGCTAAAGGTATAAATGCCTGTATGACCAGCTTCAGGCGTATAGGTAACTGTACCATTGCTTTTATTAATAGTTACTGTTCCATAATCAGGGTCACTGTGATTACCTGTTAATACTAGTGTGCTTCCTGCTGGAGCAGTATCATCGGCAAGGACAGGAATAGTGACAGAAGTTTCACCATATGTAGCACCATAGTTAGGACTGATTACTGGTGTTACGGATGATGAATCTGAAACAGTGATTATTACAGTCGCTGTATCTTCATTTCCTTGACTGTCAACAATGGTATAAGTGAAGCTATCTTCTCCAACAAAATCAGTTTTAGGAGTATAAGTAATTTGATTTGCTGAGAAGACTATTGTACCACCTTTCGAGCTTGTAGATGGCGCATGACGGATAATAAGCGTATCATTTTCAGGGTCAGTATCATTAGATAACACATCAAAAGTCTGTGCTGAGTCATTCTTTGTTACTGTATAGCGGTCATCATTTGCCTTTGGCACAGTAGTAGTTGCAGAAGCTGATTTTGTCTGATAAGTATCAACGGTACGCTTATGACGAATAGGATTGTGTAATGCACGTTTAACCCATATTGGTGCTGTTTTAATTTCTTCTGTTTTCCATATAAAGCGTGCAGGAGTTGCAGGCACACCCGCTCTACCTGGACGACCTGGAGTAGCAGCAGAGACAAGTACATTTTTATATTCAGTCTTATATGTTTTTTTCTTAACAAAGCGCTCTGATACATATTCGATATCAACACGGCGATTTTTAAACCCAGTGGCTGGAGTATTACGATATTTAGGGTGATTTTTGCCTAAACCACGAGCAATAAGGTGTGCAGGATTAAAGCCAGCCTTAATGAGGTATTGTCTAACTGTATTTGCTCGTTTTTCAGATAGACGTTGATCGTATTTTGCATTACCTAAACCGCAGGTATGACCAGTGATACGGATAGCCCCACGATAACCATTTCTTCTAATTTCAGCTGCAATTTTACGAATATTTTGCTTTGCAGAGGCGGTTAGTTTAGCGCTATTTAGCTTAAAGAATGTTTCATTCTCAAGCTTCATGGTTGTTTTTACGAGTTTAGTGTAAGGCTTTTTAATTGCTTTTTTAGCATATTTTGCAGGTTTTCCAGGGATTGCCTGTATAGCAGGAATTGCAGGCGTGCCTGGGACTTCTACACGGGTACGTTTTATTAGTCTATCTGACTGGAATGTGCCTGCTTTACCAAATTCATATTGATACCCTAAGCGTGCATTGCTGTTGGTTGTATTTTTAGTGCTGCCGCCTGATTTTTTACTAGCAGAAACATCAAATGTTACACTGTGAGGAGAATCATAAAAATATTGTTGTACTCCCGCAGAAATAGTGGCTTGTTCCGGTTTGTTTTCTGTATTTGAGTAGTCTGTACCCCACTCATAATCAACACCACCACGTATACGAGTAAGAGAATCTTCAAGGAAGGTTCCTACTTCACCGCCTACACCATAATCATATGCTTTTTCTGATACTGATGATGTACCTATCACTTTTTTATCAGAAATACCTTTTGATATATATCCAGACCAAAATAAGTCACGTTTTTCTTGTCCGTAACCTGCTGTAATTTTTGCATGGTCATCAGCATTTTTATCATAAGCACCAAATGCTTTATGTACCGTATCACTCTCATATTTTCCACCACGTTCAACCCATAAATGATTGAGTTTTATGCCTGCACCTTTGATACCTTTGCTTGTTCCATTTTTATCTTTTAATTGATAACCAAACCAACCTTCAACACTAGTTGCAGAAAGATCATCTTCAGAAATAATTTGGTTGACATCGACTTGACCTTGTAAATTTTTATCGACACTGATACTAACTTTAGTTGATCCACCGACATAACCAATACGCCCAGACTCAGCGATATTACCTTTATCTGCATTTGCATTTAAGGTAACAGTGGGAGTTCCTGCAAAAGCTTGTCCTGTTATCAAGACACCAATAGAGCAGAATAGGGGAGGAAGTAAACGCACTTTGCGTTTGTTATTTATTATTTTCATTGTAATTAACTCATTATTTTTATTAATTTAACTTTTATAAAAGGGCTTTGATCAAGTCAATTCTAGCTAGATAAAATATTTAGACTTGAATTCAGAACTTTTTTAAAAGCACGGGGGTATAAAATGTGCCAGTACGCGTTATTACACCCCTTATTCTCTTTATCAGGCAAGATAATTAAGTGATACAGTGGTAGTTTTTTGACTAGTGGCGTTAATTATTATTTTAGGAATATATATAAAATAACTTCCCGAAGTTATATCGCTAAACTCCAGTACTCCAATATTATTAATTATTCCAAAAGTATTTTCATGTTAATAATAATTCTGAGCATATTTTGTATCAGGCAGTTTGAAAAAGCTCTTAATCAAATCTGTTTTGAATAGATTTCATTGCAGAAAGTATGACTTGCTCCATATCACCTTTACTACGAATAGCACTTTTCTTTCCT
>JALVDG010000194.1 GCA_027009095.1 Thiotrichaceae bacterium | reverse complement strand
AACTTACACATTAATAGGCGATCAATACCTATTGCGACTCCAGAAGTAAACGGCATTCCATGTTTCATTGCTGCTAAAAAACGCGTGTCCTCAGGAACTAACGGCTGTTGGCGCCGTTTTCTTTGTCGTAATTCAGTGGCAATAACCTCGATATTTTTTTCTGCATTAGTTAATTCTTGATAACCATTACCTAACTCACGATCCCCTAAATATACTTCAAAGCGTTCTGCAACGGCTTCTTTTGCTTTAGTCTCTTGTCTTATATTTGCCAAGGCTGATTGTGTAACAGGGTAATCATATACAAAAGTTAATCGCTCTTTTTCAAAGTGAGGCTCTAAACAGTGTGTTAATAATATATCCAGTAAGTCTTGATGTAACCAGTCAGCTTCATTAACAATGTTTAATTCAGGTACATGCTCTTTTACACAATGAATCAATGTAGAGTGATCTGCTTTATGGGGGTTGAGTTGTAAAAATTCAATAAAAAGTTGTTTATAGCTATAAAATTTAGCTCTTTTTTTTAATGATAAGAGTGATGTGAGTAAATCTTCGACTTCTTTCATCAGTTGGTGATAATCAAATCCAACACGGTACCATTCCAATAGTGTGAACTCTGGGTTGTGATTTTTCCCTGCTTCTTCAGCACGCCAAACTTTACATATCTGGTAAATATCCCCAGAGCCTGAGGCTAATAAACGCTTCATGGCATACTCAGGCGAAGTATGTAAGAAACGTTTACCTTTATGTAGTGAAAATGACTCTATATAAGGGTCTGTATTAGCCGCTTGAGAAAGAGCAGGGGTCTCAACCTCAAGAACATTTTTTGCTAAGAAAAATGTGCGAATATCAGATAGCACCTGGGCACGTTGCCTTAGCATCCTTAGGCTAGCGGAAGGTTTCCAGTTAGACATAATACTGAAAGTATCACTTGGCGCGGGACAAGTATTCACCTGATCTTGTGTCGATCCTAACTACTTCGCCTTCTTCAACAAAAAGTGGCACTTTTATAGCAGCACCTGTTTCAACAATAGCAGGTTTTGTTGCACCTTGAGCCGTATTACCTTGAACGCCAGGATCGCATTCGGTTATTTTTAACTCAACAAAGTTTGGTGGTGTAATGCTTAAAGGCGCATTATTCCATAGTGTGACTAGATATATCTCTTGTGGTTTTAGCCACTTAATTACATCTGTTACTGCATTTTTATCCGCAGCATGTTGCTCATAACTGGTTGGTTCCATAAAGTGCCAAAACTCCCCATCAGAATAGAGATACTCCATATCAATTTCCATTACATCTGCTGCTTCAACACTTTCACCTGACTTCCATGTTTTATCAATAACTCGACCTGTTTTTAGGTTACGAATTTTTACACGATTAAAGGCTTGTCCTTTACCAGGTTTGACAAATTCATTTTCAACAATGGTGTAAGGGTCTCCATCGAGCATAAATTTGAGACCACTACGAAACTCACTGGTATTATAGCTTGCCATGATAAAGACTCCTTGAACGGGTATAAAAATAAACGAATGAAAAGATTGGCGCGTATGATAACTGGTATTGATATTAAAAATAAGTCCTTAAATCAGCAAATAAAACCATTAGTGAAGTGGCAATCCCTATTAGCCGATGCTATTCGTGATCCTAATCAGCTTATTGATTACTTAAAATTACCTAAAAATTACATTAATAAAATACGGCAAGACAATGATAATTTTAAACTATTAGCAACAAAAAGTTATTTAGACAAAATTGAAAAAGGCAATATCAATGATCCATTATTGTTACAAATATTACCTTCAAAACAAGAGCTAAATCATTCTAAATATTATGTATCTGATCCTGTAGGTGACAAAGAGGCTGAAATATCACCTGGTGTATTACAGAAATATCATGGGCGAGCGTTGATTGTTACTACAGGAGTTTGTGCTATCCACTGTCGTTATTGTTTTCGCCAAGAGTTTCCATACGCAGAATTAAACCCTGCAAAAAATAATTGGCGGGAAACAATAAGAATAATTGCAAATGATACGAGTTTGCATGAAGTGATTCTTAGTGGAGGAGACCCTTTAGTTTTATCTGATGAGCGTTTATCTTCATTATGTAATCAATTAGCCGATATACCGCATATCAAAACAATACGCTTTCATTCTCGTCTTCCTATCGTTTTACCAGAAAGAATTGATAACAATTTTCTCACTTGGTTTCGTCAATTAAAGGTAAATAAGGTGCTTGTTATCCATGCAAATCATGCCAATGAGATTGATGAGAAAGTAGGTGATAAATTGCGTCTACTTTCTTGTTCTAAATGTGTTTTATTAAATCAATCTGTCTTGTTGAAGGGGGTAAATAATAATACACAAGTGCTGGAAGAATTAAGTCATGTTTTATTCAAATATCAAGCCTTACCTTATTATTTGCATCTTTTAGATAAAGTAACAGGTGCTGCTCATTTTGATGTTAATGAAGCCAAAGCAATTAAAATAATAGAAGAGTTGAGAGTTAAATTACCTGGATACCTTGTGCCAAAGTTAGTTCGAGAAATTTCGGGCAAACGGTCTAAAACGGCTGTCGTATAAAATTGTTACAACTGCTAGAATCAACAGTTCTTAAATATAAAAATAATATATAAAGCAAATGACAACTGTTGATACTAAAAATAATACATCAATACCTCATTCCGTCTCTCAGGCTCGTGATTGGGTAAATGACCTTCCGCTAACAAATATGGGCGTTGTAACTAAGCGACTCTATCAAGCCCTAGTTTTATTGAATCAGCAACCTCTACCTGCACAGGTGCGTATTGATATTGGTGATGTTTTACTACCTTTTATTAATATGGCTTTAGATAATTTAAATCGACACTTTTCTAGCCGATCTTTTCCTTTGCTAGACAGAAGTCAAAAAATATTTGATTTAAAGCAGGCTCTGCAATTAGAACTATCCGGATTATATCAGTTAGCAACATTAGACATGCTAACAAAGGGACCATTAGTACAAAAAAAGTTATTAATATCAATAGGACGTGCGATCAAATATATGAGTGGCACGCTTATTAACAGTTACAGCATATACAATAAGTGCAAAGCTAATATTTGGCATGATATTCATCAACTTTATTTATTTGCCTGTGA
>JALVDG010000193.1 GCA_027009095.1 Thiotrichaceae bacterium | reverse complement strand
ATATTAACGATAATTTCTTTTAGTTCTTTGAGTAGCTCCATCGTTAGGGCATTGTTATTATTATTTTGAGCATCAATACTGATCCAAATAATGTCATTTTTTGTTCTGACAATGCTGATATTTTTAAAGTTACTCATTTGCCACGCTCCTGAATATTTTGGAGAAGTAGGGCGCTGCTTTGATCGGTTGCTGAGCCAAAGTGACAAATACCATTGTGTGTTTGAGTTCGTTGTAAAATATGGGCTAATTGCAAGATACAGCGCAATTTATTTGCACTATTTGGGCTACCTAAAGCGAGTGATCCGCCATCAATATTAACCGTATCGAGTGATTGGAAAGCCTCAACCTCTTTAAACTCTGGTTTTTTTTCAAGCGATAATATTTCTGCGGCTGATATTTCATCCCACTCCCAATAATCAATTTCATTAGCCGACAGATTATGCGTATTGAATAGTATTTCAATCGCATTGTCGCTACTCCATGATGGTGCTGAAAGTTGAGCTAAGGGGGTTAAATTATGCTTATCAAGTGCCTCTTGAGTTGCAAGTAATAAAGTACAGGCTCCTTCGGTTGATTGAGTGACACTGGCATTGCTAATAATGCCTGTGGGTGGATTACCTGTGATAATGGTTTGTTTTAGTGATTCAGGGTCAGTGTTTATAATATCTTCATCACGATGCATACTAGTTCCATCGGGATAAAATAAAGGTACAATATTTTTGATGAGCTTATTGCGCTGTGCATACTTTAAGCGACGCTGACTTAGTTTTACATACTCCGCCATTGCCTCTGTTGATAGCGAGTAGTAATTAGCAGTTTTTTCAGCAAGTTCTTTGTGCAAGCTATAGTAATGTTTTTTTTCTTGTGTGTTGCTTGATTTTTTACGAAAGTGCCGAGTATGCAGTGTATTAAGTAGTTTTAGTTTTTTATTTAATCCTTGACTATTTTTCCAATCGCTTATCCATTGTGATAGTTCGGGGTTGAAAGAAATAGACGGTGTTTTAGATGTTTCAATACCACTAATAAGAATTAATGATTTTGGGGTGAGTGTTAATTGCTGATAGGCATATTCAAGTGCCTGTAGACCACAATTTTCACCTACTGTAAAAGTATGAGACCTTAAATCTGGATGACATTGGAGGCGTTGGGATAATTGTTGGGCAAAATCATTATTATTGTTAGATGCTTGGCTAGCAACAATAACATCATCAAGATGAGTGGCAGATAAAGCTTGTTTTAGCAGTACCGCATGGGAGGTTATCAAACCTAAATCAAGTTTAGAATATGCGTATTTTTTTGCGCTTGCCTGTTTGATCTGACGGTTAAAAGGCGTTCGCGCGCCATCAACAAGATAGATCATTTGAGATTGAATCATGTGAGTATTGAAATAAATTTTTGCATCAACAGCTTAGGAATGTTCATGAAATATGATTTTCAAGATGACTGCTGCTAATGTATTAATAGAAGCTCCTTCTATGCACGAGGCACTTGTTTCATTTGGGGGGGATTTAATTCGGTTAATTCTATCTCAATTGGGGGTTCTTCAACAGTTTTTTGCTCAAGCTCTTCATAAGTTCTATTTAATCCAACTAATCCTTCGATGATTTCTTTTTTATCAGAGCCAGGTAAATCGGCAATAGACTCTAATACCTTGATGCGTGTTTCTTGCATTGACTCTTGTTGCTTCAAAGCAAATAGCTTGTCATGTTCAAGTTGAGCCATTTCTTTCTTACGTTGTAGATTATGAGAAGAGATAAGGTAATAAGACAAGCTGATGGCAAAAATAAGAGCAGAAAAAACCAGAATGGTATTTAGAGCAGATTGTTGTTGGGCGTTACCTTGCTGCAATATAAGGGCTTCTTCATGTTCTTGCTTCATACGTAGTTTTTCTTTTTCAAAAGCCAATAATTTGTCGGTCATGCCTGACTCGTATTGCTTATTTTTATCTAACATACTTATTTCTTGTTGTTTGAGTAGGTAAGCTTGTTGTAATTCTTGTTGTTTAAGTCTTTCTGCATTCTTTTGAGCATTTTGCTGCATTTCTTTTTCATGCAACATACGTTGTTGTTCGGTTAGGTTATTGTACTCCATCCGTTGCAGTTCAATTTTTTGCTGATAACTTAGCTCTGTTTCATTTCGCTTATTTTTTAGCTGTTCCTGAATATACTGGAACTGTAAATTCTTTTGTTCAGGCACAGGCAAGGCGAGCGGGGCACTGATGACACCGTTTGTATTCGTCTTGGTAGAAGCTTGAGAGCTAGTTGTTTGTGTGTTTTCAAGTGAAGTCGTTTGTTTGTCATTATTTATTGTCATAAAAGACAATAGAATTATAAACATAGCAATGACGAGTATCACTAACATTCCCATTACACGCATGAGTATTTACTACGCTGATTGCACTAAAACAAAAAATATCTGGCTGCTTTTAAAGGGGGGTGCTAGGTATGTTCTGCAAGTGCTTGTTAATTAAAGAAATCCATTTCTACCCTATATTATGGTAGATACTGTGTCAACAATCAACCAAATAGATTAAAAAATAAACTGGTAATTATTGTTTATTGACCCTTGTAAGCTATTGTAGATGGTAAAATAAGTTTCTGTAGCTTGTGATTATCAATAGGACTAAGTTGTAAACTTCGTCTTTTATCAGTGTCAAATAAGTCCCGAATATAGTACTGATTCTCTCTACTATTTTGCTTGTTTGTAGTCCCTGTATCCTCCTTGTTTGATATTGGTATTTTTTGAATTTTATTTAAGATAATTACTTGATTTTCTTTCTTTGTTACCGAACCCTCCGAGTTTACAGAGCTGCTTGAAGTAAGGGTATAAAGCCCTGACG
The DNA here is from genome assembly GCA_027009095.1 of Thiotrichaceae bacterium. Lineage (GTDB taxonomy): Bacteria > Pseudomonadota > Gammaproteobacteria > Thiotrichales > Thiotrichaceae > JAGLBW01. The sequence goes on along the minus strand of JALVDG010000193.1, from coordinate 317 downwards.
GAAAGTTGGAATTATCAGAGGAAAGTATAGGAAAAAAGGCGAGTAACGCGTCTGCATTATTGTAGAGGTAGATTGTATTGCGACTTTGATCGATCAGTAAAATATTACTTGTTGCTTTTAGAGGAAAGTTTTTTCTTATTTTTCTAAGTAATGATGTGTAATTTCCTTCGATAGCCTGACTTCCAGATAAAAATTTATCCACTTCAGGGTTTATTGATGTTTCAGCTTCTGTCTGTAGCACCTGTTTTTTTATACTGCTTGTCGATTGTTTGTCGTTATCTTCAAACTCATCAGCATCAATAGAGTCTCCTGGAGGC
>JALVDG010000192.1 GCA_027009095.1 Thiotrichaceae bacterium | reverse complement strand
AATCTGCTCAAAAGCTAACGGAGAAAAGCATTTTATTGAGTGATGAAATTTTTCGTGAAGCAGAGCTACCGAGTACCAATTGGACATATCCTCGTTTAAAGACTGGTACATCAACCAGTCCAAAGTGTCGGTATCAGTTGTCCTGTCTGTCTTCGTGCCTAGGCGCACTTCGCAGGGAATGGTTATTCCCTTCACAAGAAGTGTAACAACGGCAGGGAGACAGACAGGGCAACCCTTCGGGCATCTCTGTGATGATCCGTCTCTGCGTTATCGTGTTTGACAAGGGAATAACCATTGTCTTCACACGATGCCTTGATACAAATCATCACAGAGATGCTGATACAGATACTTTGGACTGGTTGATGTACTAGGACATGGTTTTTTATCTGCCGAAGTCTATGGCTAATCGGTTACTCTAATAATGGCGACTCAATAGCAGTAACACGCAAACGAGCTAAAATGGCAACGGATAAACTGATAGAAATAGCAGAGAAACATGAAAGCATCCTTTTTGTAGGACACGGATTTATTAACCACTTTATAGCCAAAGAACTAAAGCGCAGAGGCTGGACAGGCCCTAAAAAATCGCCTCGTGAACACTGGGAGTTTAGTACATACAATAGTCCTGTTACGTTTTAAGGATTCTTTTCCAATAACTACCCAGCTTGCACTCTATTTTGCCCGATTTCTACGTTAAAAGTGCTCATTTATGCTTATAAACTCCGCTCTTTTGCCTTGAACTCGAACAAAATAGAGCGCAATCTGAGTAGTTACCTTTTCCACTTTAATCAGCCAACAGTGAGTGTGGAGAAATAAATAGTTTTGTGTCATTTATCACAAAAATAAAACAATTAGTGTCTACAATATAGATAGAACTTCTCTATAAACTAAGGAATATACACGGAGATAACACCCCGAAGCTAGGGATTGGGATGTTGTTTTATGTACGATCCTAAGCAAGGATGCCCCGATATGTCTGTAGTCTCCAGCGACAAAAAGCCCGATCTTAATGATGAATTAAAAACGGCTGAGCTAACCCCCACTATTTATCCTGAGTTAAAACGTTTAGCTGCTCGGCATATGTTTAAAGAACGTATTGGTCATACGATTACTCCTACCGTTTTAGTGAATGAAACCTACTTAAAGCTACTTAAAGGAAGTAAGTTAAAAGTTGCTGATAAACATCATTTTTTAGCAATATCTAGTCGTTGTATGCGCCAAATATTAGTTGATTATTCGCGCGAACGTAATGCCCAAAAACGTGGAGGATCAGATGTATTATTAACATTAAAAGAAGAGCTGGCAGCATCAAATGATCAAGAAAATATCGATGTTATACATCTTGATAATGCATTAAATAAACTAGAACAGCGCGACCCTGTACAAGTTCGTATTGTTGAATTGCGATTTTTTTCAGGAATGACGAATATGGAAATTTCTGAAATATTAGGCATTTCACCTGCAACCATCAAACGCAAATGGGCTTTAGCAAAAGCGTGGTTATACCGAGAGATGAGTTTATGAGCGAGAAATCACAACTTATTTTAATGGCAAAGTACAATCAGTTGGGCAAATTACGACACTATTATCTCAAGAAAATATTGATTTTGGTGAAACCGATCTTCCTGAAATAATTCCTAATGTCGAATGAGCTACATAAACAAGATGATTTTAAAGAAGTAGAGCGGCTATTTGATATTATTTCTCAACTTCCTAGGCAGGAACGGTTTGATTATTTAAAGTTACATGCCTCCTCAACAGCTATTATTGAAGAGGTTAGTAGTTTATTAAATGCTTATGATGATTTAGGTGGCTTTCTGACAGAGCCACTGCAAATTGATGAAGTCGTTAATATCGTTTGTCCTGACTTAACAGGGCGACGTATTGGTGTTTGGAAAGTTGATCACTTAATTGGTCAAGGTGGTATGGGAAGGGTGTATCTTGCTCATAGGGCTGATGGAGAATATCAACAAAGTGTTGCTTTTAAGGTGGTGGAATACCAACGTTTTGATAATGAGGCATTTTTAAAAGAACGACAAATTCTTGCCGATTTAGATCATCCTAATATTGTATCTTTATTTGATGCAGGTACATTAGAAGAGGGCTTTCCCTATCTGGTGATGGAGTATGTCGATGGACTGCCTCTTGATCAGTATATTTTACAAAATAAAGAAATATCAACAACACAACTTATCATTCTGTTTATTCGTTTATGTAAAATAGTCCAGTCGGCACATGGTCATGGCATTATTCATTGCGATTTAAAACCAAGCAATATTCTTGTCACAAATGAAGGGGTTCTTAAGCTACTTGATTTTGGTATTGCTCAGTCTCTTATTTCACTTGAATCAGATAAAAAAAATAAGACCAAAAAATTATTTTCACTAACCCCCGAATACTCTAGCGAAAATCGTCACCAGCAAAAATTTCCTAAAATACAAGATGATATTTTTAGCTTAGGTATTATTTTTTCTCAACTTTTAACCCGTATCCCACCCTATACAAAGAAAATCTCTCAATATGCACAGCCTGATATACAAAGAATTGCAAAAAACATAACAGATATTGAATTAAAGCAAATATTCTTAAGCTCGGTTAATAGTGGAAAGCATTATAACTACAATCACTTACAAGAATTAATTGATGATTTAGGATGCTATTTAGATAATCTACCAACGAAGGCAATGGGCGATAGTTTTTACTATAAAACAAAGAAAAATCTACAACGAAATTGGATCGTGTGGGGAGCAGCTAGTTTAGTGTCTATTTTTCTGGTTGTTGCAGGGATTAGTACATGGAAAACACAAAAATCAGAACAAAAAATACAGCTTATACGAGAGATGTCATCAGGCTTAATAAACTATGTAAATGATTCTTTAGAAAAAATTCCACAAACAACACATGCTAGAAAATTACTAATAGGATCAGCGGTAAGACAATTAGAATCTTTTAGTCAACAAATGCCCGATGATATAGAGATGAAAATTCTATTAGCAGATAACTATAAAAAACTAGGTGTCGTCACTGGAAGTCCTTTTGTGTTGAGTTTAGGTGATACAAAGTCATCGAAGGATTTATATGATAAAGCATTAGCCGTTTACAAAGAAATATTGCCACTAGCAGATGACCCATTAGTGATACATAAAAAAATTAATGATACAAAAA
>JALVDG010000191.1 GCA_027009095.1 Thiotrichaceae bacterium | reverse complement strand
TCGTTTGCGTAAGAAAATTCTAACTGAAAACCAAAGAAGAACGGCAGCTAGACAAGCTAAAGGATCGTAATTTCATCTAAAAATTCGATCGATAAAAAGGCGTATCAGAAATGATACGCCTTTTTTTATATGGGTTATTTGTCTGTATAAAACTGGAAAGGAGCAATCACAATTTTATCATCATGGTCAGTAATCACGGCTTGAGCTTCCCATTCCATACGCTGATTGGAGCACGTAGGAAGAATCATCTTACCCTGAAATGATTGCTGGTTATTCGATACCAATGTATTGCGATTCACCCCCATATCCATATTTAAACCAATAATATTAAACTGCATACTCTTTGCTTTAAAACCTTCAAGTTGTACTTGAATTTGTATTGGCTTGAGTAGAGGTAGGTTTTTAGGCGTTAAGGACAATGTTGCTTTGCGTCCATCAGAAAATACCGCAGTACAATCTGACTGATGTAAATCACAACCGCTTTGCATTACCGCGCGAGTTACTCCCTGTGGAGATAAAATAGCAGTTTTAAATTGATAAGCAATAACTGCTAAAGCAATTAAGACCACAATACTTAGTAAAGTAATAATATTACTTTTTGTCATTTTTAAGAATTACCTTTCTCATATTGGCAAGCTGTGCCTCAACGTAACCACCGTAAAGACTCGGTGTGTTATAACCAATTAATTTTTCTGCTGCTTCCTTGCCGTTAGCATCTAAAAACATCAGTGTTGGCGTGAGTATAAAATCATCACCAAAACTTTTTGCAAACTCTTCTGGGTCAACCTTTTTTCCTGAAAACCCAATGACAGGAACACCCGAGTCTATTTGTAATTTGCGAATAAAAATAGTTTTATCGTAGTCTTTGCTGATAACCATTGGATAGAGCAAATCTTCCTCTAGGGCTTCACAAAAAGAGCAGCCCTCCGCATGTAACATCAGCAACAAGCCCTTCTTTTGCTGTTTCATTTGTTTCGATAGTTTAGCAAAGTCTTTTATTTCAATGACATGACCTGAATCAGATGCCGTTACTTTTAGTATAAAAAAGCTACTTACAACAAGTAAAATAAGCAGTGAAGTTTTTGATAGTATTTTAAGCATGGTCATGATTCTCTTTGATAGATAATTTTACAGTTTGAAGCGTAGATATTAGTAAAGTTCAACTGGATACGAAGCATTATTTCCCGTAAAGTCGGTATCTCTGTCCCCCATTAATAGAAACAGCTTATGTCAAATATAATACGAATTGCAACTCGTAAAAGCCCCCTTGCTATCTGGCAAGCAGAAGAAGTAAAGCGCCAACTACTTCAGCATCACTCCGATTTAGAAGTAGAACTCGTCGGAATGATGACGCAAGGTGATATTATACTCGATACACCTTTGGCAAAAATTGGCGGAAAAGGCTTATTTGTTAAAGAGTTAGAAGTCGGCATGCTAGAAAATAAAGCCGATATCGCCGTACATTCTATGAAAGACGTGCCAATGGAGCTGCCCGAAGGTTTGCATCTTCCCATAATTCTTGAGCGCGAAGACCCGCAAGATGCTTTTGTTTCTAATAAATACACTTCTTTAGATGACTTACCACAAAAAGCCATCGTTGGTACGTCGAGTATGCGCCGTCAGACGCAAATAAAAGAAGCACGTCCAGATTTAGATATTCGAGATTTACGAGGCAATGTCAATACGCGTTTAGCCAAGTTAGATGCAGGTGAGTACGATGCCATTATTCTCGCCTCGGCAGGTTTAAAGCGTCTCGGTTTTGATCAGCGCATTACGCAACGCATACCAACCGAACAAAGCCTGCCAGCGATTGGGCAAGGCGCGATAGGTATAGAGTGCCGTGATAACGACGAGCGAGTCAATAGCCTGTTAGCACCACTAAATCATACCGATACTGCTATTCGAGTGACTGCCGAAAGAGCCTTTAATACACGCCTCAATGGCGGTTGCCAAGTGCCTATTGCAGGCTACTCCGAGTTACAAGGCGATAACATTTATATGCGTGGATTAATTGGCTATCCTGATGGTTCAAGGATTTATCGAGCAGAAAAAACAATGTCCATTGAAGATGCCAAAACCTTAGGAATTCGTGTTGCTGAAGATTTACTATCACAAGGCGCGGATCAGGTTTTAAAGTCATTAGGTATTGATATTTAGCCAAAGCCTGTGTCTAAAAATAGTCTAAATAATCGTTGGATAGTGATCACTCGACCTGTACATCAGGCGAGTGGATTAACAAAGACTTTAGAGAAAGAGGGCGCAAATGTTCTTTCTTTTCCATTGCTAGAGATTGTAGAGCCAACATCCGTTTCTTTACTGCATCGACAGATTAAAACACTAGAAAGTTATGATCTTGCTATCTTTATTAGTGCAAATGCTGTCGAAAAAGCATTGCAATATATTGATAAAACAACCTTAAACCAACTTAGCATTGCTGCTGTAGGCAAAAAAACAGCACGCTGTTTAGCCAAGCATGGATTAGCAGTTGATTACTTTCCTAGTCAGATTTTTAATAGCGAAGCCTTGCTTGCATTAGATGAAATGCAGCAAGTACAAGGACAGGAAATTGCTATCTTTCGAGGAGAAGGAGGGCGTGATTATCTGCGGGATACTTTAGTATCTCGTGGTGCAAAGGTTGAGTATTTTAATGTCTACGCAAGACGCTGCCCGATGCAGAGTATCGAGATATTAAAACAATATTATCAAGCAGATAAACTTGATATAATTGTCCTTACAAGTGGTGAAAGTTTCAATCACTTGTTGCGATTAGCAAAAGGCGAACCATGGTTTTCTAAAGTGCCTTTATTGCTTGGAAGTGAGCGTATTAGAGAGAAGTTTAAGGATAAATATTCTGCTGATACTTGGGTTGCCCCAGACCCTAGTGATGAGACAATCTATAAAATACTTCGGGAGTGGAGTATCGCATGAGCCAAATGGAAGGCAGTAGTAAACTAGCAAATATAGGTGAAGCTTCAGACACCCTCGAAAAGTTAAAACGTCGTTCACGTTTTACACTCTTTATTGCTTGGATCGCTCTTTTTTTTACAGTAATCGGCATTGCCGCAGGCTACAAAAATTGGATGAGAATCAACGAGCGAGCAAAGGCAGCAACGCATGGTGTCAAAGCATTACAAGAGCAGGTGAGTCAATATGCCAGCAAGTCTTCGGTTGTTGCA
>JALVDG010000190.1 GCA_027009095.1 Thiotrichaceae bacterium | reverse complement strand
CATATAACTTGTTGAGTAGTTACGATACTTTTAGGTGTAGAATTAAACAGACCAGCAAAAACAAGGAAGTTTTATGAAGTCTTCTCACTATTTCATCCGTATTTTTATATTTATTGCTCTCTTTATCATAAGTTTAAATACTCAAGCAGATGATATTCAGTACCAGCCCCAAAAATTCTTTTCTAATGATGAGACAGGGGTATTTTATGACCTTAAATCAGGCGAGCTACTCAAAGCAATACTCGATCAGAATCGCACCGTTTATATAGAGCAAGATGGTGATATTTTTGAAGAAGATGTCGCTATATTAGATGATAAACCGCTAGGCTTAACTGCAAATAGTCGTTACTCGTTTAGTAAATCGAAACGAATCTTAGGAAAGGAAATATATCCTCATCACCCTATTGCCTTTTATAGCGGCTGTCGCTATCGCCTAAAAGAAAAGAAGTTTATCCCTATTGCCAGTAGTTGTGGCTTTAAATACCGTAAAAACAAACATCGCTCACAGCGTATAGAATGGGAGCATATTGTACCTGCATGGCATTTTGGGCATCAGTTACGCTGTTGGCAGAAAGGAGGGCGTTTACACTGTCGGAATAACAATCAAAAATTTAAACAAATGGAAGCCGATATGCACAATTTAGTGCCTGCTATTGGAGAAATTAATGGCGACCGTAGCAACTTTCGCTATCGAATGATCAAGGGAGAAAAGCGTTTGTATGGTCAATCGGTCAATATGGAAATATCCTTTAAAGAGCGAGCCGCAGAGCCTCCTGAAAATGTACAAGGGGATATAGCACGGACTTATTTTTATATGGTTGACCGTTATGGCTTGCAGATTAGCGATCAACAGAAAAAACTATTAATCGCATGGAATAATATTGATCCTGTTGATAAGTGGGAACGGCAGAAAAATCAATTAGTAAAAAAACTGCAAGGAGACGAAAACCTTTATATCACCCATTATAAAAAGCTAAAACAAGGCGATATTGTTAGCTCAGAGCCATCCACAAGTTTTACAGAAATAAATAATAATCTTAAACAACGTTTTGGCTTCTTGTTTGACTATCTACCCGCTTGGATTGTGGAAATCCTGCTGCTTTTTGCTACCTTATTTTTATTATGGAAGTACAAGCGTAGAAAGAAAAGTCGAGAAAAAACAGATGTTATTAATAAGAAGACCGCCCCAATAAAGACAGAGAAAAAGCTAAAAAAACAGCCACCTGCTGTAAAGCACTACCTCATTAAAAGTCAGTTAGTAGAAAAAGTACTAAGCCTAGATAAAAATAATCAGCTCGTCATAAAAAAGCAAAAAAAAGATACATCACAATACTGGCAATTAATAGATAGCAATAAAACAGAAGGCTTTGTTTTTATTCAGCACCTTGTATCGGGCAAAGTATTAGAAATCGAAAACAGTCTTAAAAAAGATCATGCTAAAGTGATTTTAGCAGAGAAAAAACGCCGTAATAATAATCATCAAGAATGGCGTTTAGTGGCAACTGAAAGCCCTAATTATTACTTTATAGAAAACAGAGCCACAAAAAATGTCTTGGAGATTAGCTACAAAAAAACAAAGCAAGGCAGCAAAGTAGCAAGTTACCATAAGAAATCTCGCGGCACTGAAAATCAGGAGTGGGAATTGCTTGGTGTGTGAGTTTCTAAATCAGGTTAAGCTCGTTCCCAAATTCATTTGGGAATGCATAACAGGGAATTTATTCCCCGTACCAATGCGTAAAAACCTCAATCTCAGATGACAAGCCTTGATAAACCCCAGCACTAGAATGTAACCAATGCTCAGGCTGTGCTACATAACCACGCTTAACAGGATTCTGATGAATATAATCAACCTTCTGCCGTAAAATCTTGTCAGATTCAACCAGTTTAGGCTTGCTTCCCTCCTGCCAAAGCTGATAACGAGATTGCTTTTTATATGGTTTTTTCCGATAAGCAAGTTGCTCTAGTAGAAAACCTACCTTGTTCTGTATCAAATAATCCAAAATATACCGAGCAGTTCGACCTTTGAAATACTTAAGGTCTCTGCTTAAATTATCTGATTGAGCAACAAAATGTAGGTGATTTTCGAGAATAACAAACGCATAAAGCTTGAATGATGATTCTTGTTGTAACTGTTGCCAAGCGGAGTAGATAATTTTTGTTGTTGCGGGTCGGGTGAATATGGGAAGCCAGTTATTGATGGTGAGTGTTAGGAAATGAGGTGATGTGTTATTGGTGATTTTATAGCGTGTTCTGCCCATTTTTTGTTTTATTGTTTGATAAATGAGGGAGTGTATTATTTGTTGTGGAGGGTGGTAGTGTTTTTTGATGGGTGGTTGATGTACTAGGAATAAATTCCTTGGTGTGCGTTCCCAAATAAATTTGGGAGCGAGGTGAATACGGATAAACTCTGCTCTTTTGCCTTGAAATCGAACAAAATAGAGCGCAATCTAAGCAGTTACTATTTTTTATTAAAAAACTCTATAATTATTATGACGACAGATATTTAAAGGAAGTAAAAAATGACACTCGCTAGCGTATTGCAAGAACTAGAAGCGTTACCACCTGAAGCACAATCTCAGGTCATTGATTTTATCGCCTTTATTAAAGCACGTTATAAAAAAAAACAAGCTAAGAAAAGGGAAGAAAAAGATGATTTAGGTTTTGGCTCAATTAAAGTAACAAAAAGTATCTCTCTTGATGAAATGGATAAAGCTATTGCTCAAGGAGCTTGTGCTCAATGATTGCGATTGATACTAATGTGCTAGTAAGGGCTTTGACTAATGATAACGAGTCACCTGAACAAACCAAATTAGCACAAGAGTTTATTACATCAGCAGATAAAGTATTTATCCCGCAAATTGTACAAATTGAATTTGTTTGGGTATTAGAGCGAGCTTATAAAGTTGATAAAACTAATATAATTCAGGCTTTAGAAATATTATTTAATTCCAGTAAGTATCAATTACAACATGAAGAAGTTTTCATTTTGGCACTTGAACGTTTTAAAGCAAGTAAGGCAGGTTTTGCCGATTCATTAATCGCAACAGAAAGTCAGAAAATAGGCTGTAAACTTTGGACATTCGACCGCAAACTAAGCCATCAAGAAAATGTTTGTCGCTTAGTTTGAATCGCCCCAGTTTGAAGGCAATAATGCCACGTTTTACCTTCTGGTAACCA
>JALVDG010000189.1 GCA_027009095.1 Thiotrichaceae bacterium | reverse complement strand
TGAGTCGCTTTGACGGCAAGGTTGGGGCGTTTGCCTATTTGCTCTTTATTCTACTGTATTTTCCTTGTGTGGCAGCAACAAGTGCAATGGTGCGCGAAGTAGGTGCTCGCTGGGCAACAATGGGGGTAATGTGGAGTAGTGGATTAGCTTATGTTGCCGCTGTGAGTTTTTATCAACTCGCTACCTTTAGCGCACACCCTACTCAATCTATCCTATGGGTTATTGCTTTACTATCACTACTTACTTTTGTGGTGTATATGTTCTACTTAAAAGGAAAAAAAGACCATAGCGATACCTTATTACAGGTCTCATCGCTATGATGCTCGGAGAAATACGCGACTATTTACGTCAACGAGAAACCATTAGCCTAAGCGATATCACCAATCGCTTTGATATCAGTGCCGAAGCCGCAAAATTGGCTTTAGAATATTGGGTTGATAAAGGTAAAGTAAGCAAGATAGGTGCTGCCTGTGGCTCTTCTTGTGGAGGTTGTGGCAGTGCTGAGGATAACTACCAATGGCTTGATAGAGAGCAGGTGATTAAGTTATTTCGGAAGATGAGTTAATAATTCAGCATTACGTTCATAGAAAGAGTTATATACCATAGACAATATAATTTAATTAATGACCAGTTAAAAAAGCGTATTAAAACAATAGCAGCCACATTAGATATATCTTACCTGAATCTAGTGACTTCAACGTGAACAACAAAAGATAATATATTGGTTTAGCAGGAGATTTTTAAAAATCTTAGCTGTTTTTAATGCGATTCCCCTAACCACCCCACAACCTCTCATTACGATTTGATTATTTTAAGAAGCTAATTAATCTATTTCTGTGCTTTCTGTTATTATTCTTCACTGTTTAATAAAAAATTCAGGAAACTACCATGCAAATAGGAACGCCACTTTCAGATTCAGCCCTTCGTGTAATGTTATTAGGTAGCGGGGAATTAGGTAAAGAAGTGATTATTTCTTTGCAGCGCCTAGGTGTCGAGGTTATTGCGGTTGATCGTTATGAGAATGCACCTGGGCATCAGGTTGCTCATCGTTTTCATAGCATCGATATGACGGATGCTAAAGCCTTGCGTGACCTCATTATCCTTGAAGCTCCGCATATTATTGTTCCTGAGATAGAGGCTATTGCCACCGATGAATTGGCTAAAATAGAGGCTGAAAATATTGCTGAAATCATCCCTACCGCTAAAGCGATTCAACTGACGATGAACCGTGAAGGTATCCGCTGTCTAGCTGCCGAGGAGTTAGGTTTGCCAACGTCTAAATATGGTTTTGCTAGCTCTCTCGACGAACTTATTGATATTTCTAAACATACGGGCTTTCCTTGTATCGTTAAACCTGTGATGTCGTCTTCTGGCAAGGGGCAATCTACCGCACATAATGAAGATGAGTTAAAACAATGCTGGGATTATGCCATGAGTGGCGGACGTGTTAATCATGGGCGCGTTATCTTGGAGGAGATGATTCCATTTGATTATGAAATTACACTATTAACCGTGCGCTCAATGAATGCGGAGGGTGAGATAATAACCTCTTTCTGCGAACCTATCGGGCATCGTCAAGAGCATGGTGATTATGTTGAAAGTTGGCAGCCACAGCTAATGAGTAAAGTAGCATTAGAAAAATCCCGTGAGATTGCTCAAAAGGTTACAGATAGCCTTGGTGGACGTGGTTTATTTGGTGTGGAGTTATTTATTAAAGGGGATAAAGCTTATTTCTCTGAGGTTAGCCCTCGCCCACACGACACAGGCATGACAACAATGGCAACGCAATTTCAGAATGAGTTTGATCTTCATGCGCGTGCTATTTTAGGCTTACCTGTTAATACGACTTTACATTCAACAGGTGCAAGTGCCGTTATTTATGGCAAGATGAATGGGGAAGGTATTTCTTTTTCGGGATTAGAACAAGCTTTAAGCGACCCTGATACCGATTTACGTTTATTCGGCAAGCCTGAATCATTTACCCGCCGCCGTATGGGGGTTACCCTAGCCCGTGCGGATGATACTGACACTGCCCGCAAAAAAGCCAAAACAGCCGCTGATGCGATTAGCACACATCTTTTAGTCTAGCCATTTAACTAAACACAAAGCGTAAGCAAGATAATTACAAAACAAATATGAATCATAATCTACAAAAAAAAATACAGATAATCACGAGTAAATGGGGCTTGGCCGATGATATTAGCCTTGAGGATTTACTGCCGATTATTAAGCAGAAGTTGACACAATCCCCTGATGATCCTGATCTTAATTATCTCTATGCTGAATTACTACGCAAAACAAATCAAATAGACGCGGCGACAAATGCCTATCAAGAGGTTATTAAATTAACCGCTAAACGTACCGAGCAACGCGGCAAAAAATTAATAAACCGTGTTAAGCAAACACAAAAAAAATTACGTCTCAGATTGGCTTTTTTTGCCCTTATTCCGATACTTGCGATTGCCCTTATTGCGGGATACTACTGGTATGCTCATCATCAACTAGAAGTCTTTAAAAAAGCCGATGGTAATCCAAATGAGTTTGCTTTTACCCAGTGGCTGGCAAAACAGCAGGCAGCTAAAATTGTATCTAATTTACAGGAGAGTAACCCCAATTTAAGTTTTGATTTTGGCTCAAATGCGACTAAATCGGGGCAAGACCCGATGGAGTTTATGCAGTCGCTTCTTAGCAGCGAAACACAAAAAAAATTGCGTAAAGGAGAGGATGATAATAGCGAAGGCGATGACAAAGATGGCGATGAAAAACCTAAGTTTCGCTGTGAATATGACCAGCAGGTAGCCCAGTGTAGTGCTAGTGATGTGCCCTCTGCACCTGGTAAAAAGCGTAGGGAAGTTGTTTTATTAATGAGTGCTTACCGCGCTATTTTAACGACAGAAAAAGATTGTAGCAAACTAGAAAAATCAATTGATAAGGTGGGTGAAGAATTAAAATGGCGCAAATCAGAAAAGTCGATCAAAGCCGATATGGAAGACTATGCCATTGAATGTTTCTATCGACAAAATAACAATGAGAAAGTTATCGAACATGCGCGTAAATTACAATGTGTAGATGAACCTCAATTTGCTAATAGCATATATTGGTATTTAACCGCCAGCATACATCAGATGGGGGATACTGAAAAAGCAAAAGATATGTACCGCTGCTTTAATAAAGCCATCGA
>JALVDG010000188.1 GCA_027009095.1 Thiotrichaceae bacterium | reverse complement strand
CTCAAGGTCGCGTGATACTAAACACAGGGTTTGGGGGTGATCGTATGATTGATATGCTGATAGGAGAGCAGTTGCCGAGGATTTGCTGAGGTGGAGCCAAAATTCCCATTCTCTCTCGGGTAAAGCGCAGGAGTAAGCGGTTAGCTGGGTCGCCTTTTATTTGCTTACTTTATTTTGACGACGCAAAAGATTAGATGAGATTTATCGAATCTTATGCTTTAGTAAAGTAAGTCGTAGCCCTGTTACGGAATAGAGTAAAAGAACCTAAATTTAAAAGGGCTACGAAAGTATGAACTACTTTTTCTATTAGACAAAGTAGTCTTAATTTTGGGTGAAAAAATTGTATTTCTATATATTAATCCTTTCTTATATTGTGGTTAATATCCTTATTATTCAAGTCATAAAGTAAGTTTATTAGGCTTATTTCTAAGCATTAATATCATTAAATCATTAACTTCCTATTCAGTTTGTTATTTTTTGCGATTTATCAATGTGCTGTTTCTTCATATCATGATATAAATCAATGTGTATAATATATGATCATGCTAGCAGTTTGTCTGCTGGATGCTATCGGAAATGCTAAAAAAACTTGGAATATAGGAGTATATATGATACCCGCTGAAGATGTCGTCGATATATCGCGGATACAGTTTGCAACTGTCGCGCTATATCATTTTTTATTTGTACCATTGACCATCGGAATGACATTTATTCTGGCGATTATGGAATCTGTTTATGTCATGACGGGCAAACAGGTCTATAAAGACATGGTTAAATTTTGGGGTAAACTCTTTGGTATTAACTTTGCCATGGGAGTTGCAACAGGTTTAACAATGGAGTTCTCTTTTGGTACTAACTGGTCATATTATTCTCATTATGTCGGGGATATTTTCGGTGCGCCCTTGGCAATCGAAGGTTTAATGGCCTTTTTCTTAGAGTCAACATTCGTTGGTTTATTCTTTTTTGGCTGGCAGCGTTTGAGTAAAGTGCAGCATTTGACGGTTACATGGTTAATGGCGATAGGAACAAACCTTTCCGCATTGTGGATACTGATTGCAAATGGTTGGATGCAGAATCCTGTTGGAGCAGAGTTAAACATCGAAACGATGCGTATGGAGCTAACCAGTTTTAGCGAAATTCTATTGAATCCTGTTGCTCAAGTTAAATTTATTCATACCGTTGCAGGTGGTTATGTTGCAGGCTCAATGTTCGTTTTAAGTATCAGTGCTTGGTACTTACTAAAAGGACGCGATATAGGTTTTGCTAAGCGCTCTTTTGCAATCGCCGCAGGTTTTGGTACTGCCGCTATTTTCTCGGTTATTCTACTCGGTGATGAAAGTGGCTACGAAGCAGGTGATGTGCAAAAATATAAGTTAGCTGCTATTGAAGCAGAATGGGAAACTGAAGAAGCCCCTGCTGCTTTTACTGCCTTTGCTATTCCTGATCAGGAGGCTCAAGAAAACCATGCCGCAATAAAAATTCCCTATGCTTTAGGGATTATCGCGACCCGTTCTTTAACTGAAGAAGTCAAAGGCTTAAAAGATATTATCAAGGAGCATGAAGCCCGTATTCGCAGTGGTATGGTTGCTTACAGTTACTTTGAGAAAATTCGCAAAAAGGAAGCAACAGAAGAAGACAGGGCAATGTTTGAAAAGCTAAAAGGTGACTTTGGCTATGCTTTATTACTCAAGCAATATGCACCAAATGTTGTTGATGCAACGGAAGAGCAAATTAAATATGCAGCCGAGCACAGCATTCCTAAAGTGGCACCACTATTCTTTGCCTTCCGTATTATGGTCGGTGCTGGTGTTGCAATGCTATTTATCTTTTTAATGGCATTCTACTTTACTGCTAAACGTACATCCTTTAAGAAACGCTGGTTATTGTGGATCTGCTTTATCGGTTTACCCTTGCCTTGGATAGCGATTGAAGCTGGTTGGTTTGTCGCCGAGTTTGGTCGTCAGCCTTGGGCAGTCGGTGAGATATTACCAACCGCTTTGGCATCCTCCAATCTAACGTATAATGATGTTCTCTACAGTTTGATTGGCTTTGTTATGCTTTATAGTGTGTTACTGGTTATCGAAGTTTATTTGATGCTCAAGTTTGCACGTTTAGGACCAAGTGCATTACATTTAGGACGTTACCATTTTGAGAAAAATGATAATAGCGGTGCTGTTAAAAGTAATACAACTCAAGACTTAATATAGGAGGGTCGACTAATGGAATTTTTAGATTATGCTACGATAAAGTTTATTTGGTGGGCTCTTATCGGTGTGCTGTGGTTAGGCTTTGCCTTAACTGTAGGTTTTGATTTAGGTGTTGCAATGATCATTCGTTATGTGGGTAAAACCGATGATGAACGTCGTGTTGCGATTAACGCAGTTGCCCCCCATTGGGATGGTAATCAGGTTTGGCTTATTCTAGCCGCAGGCGCAATTTTTGCCGTATGGCCTAATGTTTATGCGACAGCATTTTCAGGTATGTACTTAGCCATGCTAATTTTGCTCTTTGCATTAATTTTGCGACCACCTGCCTTTGACTATCGTTCTAAATTACCCAATAAAGAATGGCGTAATCGATGGGATTGGATTTTAGTCATCTCAGGTTTTGTACCTTCGCTGATTTTTGGTGTAGCAGTAGGAAACTTGCTATTAGGTATGCCATTCCACTTTGATGGCTACTTACGTTCAACTTGGGAGGGTGGTTTTTTTGACTTATTACATCCTTTTGCATTGTTGTCGGGTTTATTAGCAGTTGCTATGTTCTTAATGCACGGTTCAACCTACTTAATGGTACGTTCTAATTTGGATGTTTATACTCGTGCTAAAAAGGTTGCTGGTCTTGCATCTATTGTTGTTATCGCCTTATTTGCTATTGGTGGTGTTTGGATAGCCTTTGGTATTGAAGGAATGAGAATAACTGATGGTCTTGAGCCAGGTGGTGTTGCTAATCCAACCTTAAAAACAGTCGAGGTAGCCGTTGGTGCATGGATGGATAACTACAGCAAGTATCCATTGATGATAATAGCGCCAGTAATGGGCTTATTAGGAGCATTTGGTGCAGCCTTGTTAGCAAGAGCAGGTAAAGCTGGTATGGCTTTTTTAAACTCATGTGTGAGTGTTGCAGGTATTATTTTAACCGCAGGATTCTCAATGTTTCCGTTTATCATGCCATCATCGCTTAATCCTAAT
>JALVDG010000187.1 GCA_027009095.1 Thiotrichaceae bacterium | reverse complement strand
CAGTGGATCACTCGGATCCAGCTGAAGCAATAGGTCAGAGCCAAAAAGATTGGTTTGATGATAGGGAGAAGAAGAACTAAGCATGGTGAGCATTTCGACCAGAAATAAAGCGCTATTATACTATTTATGGTCGAAATGTTGTACTTTATTTGACTTATAGTCCTTATAAATCAATGATTAATGTGTTTTTCAGGGCTGACTAATTATTACTATATTCATTTTGAAACAAGGAAGGAAACATATAATTGATCAATCTGTTATCTAGCTTTGAGAAAAACTAGTACTCCATCAAGTTTGTTTTGTAGCAGATACATAGAATCTAAAAATAATATACAAAAGTGTAAAAATATCACGGAAGCATTTCTGCAAGTCGCATAGGCTGATCTAAAGAAATTGAGTGATAAGGGGAAAATAATATGTTTAGTAATAATCCAGTTGTTAAGGAGCTAGGAGAGAAACCACAAAAAGAAAATTCTCGAGAAATAGAGGTTATTTTAGAGATACTAGCTGAAGCAGGAGATGGATACTTTTTTGGGGCCGATAAGCTAAGAAAAGCTTTAATGATTAAGGGGATAGCTAGTAAGCAGATACTAGAAAAAGAGCTAATCATTTAAAATTATATTTTTGTATAAAGACAACAGTTTCGAAGTTCAATATCGAGACTGTTGTTACAGAAAATTGTACTGTCTTGCTATTGAGGAATACGCAATACCTGCCCAATTTCCAATGCATTAGGATTTGCAAGTATTCCCTGATTAGCTTGATAAATACGATTCCATCCACCTGCATTACCGTAGTAGAGACGCGATAACTTAAACAGTGTATCTCTTGCAACGATCTCATGCTCAATAACCCCAGCATTGACGACTTGAAATGTTTTTACATTTTTCCTTCCGCCCGATAATGTTAGCAAGGCAGAGCTAAGTCACATTAGTTATTTATGTCATCCTATTTACTTAGATTTCTTAATTAGGAGATTAATACCATGCGCACATTTATTATCCTATCAATCGTCATTTTTAGTGCTGTTACTTCTTCCTTCTCTTTAGTGGCAAAGGAAGGTGTTGAAGGTAAATTTTTAGGAGCAAAAACGGCAATACATCCTGACTGGTTTAAAGAAAGCTTTTTAGATCTTGAAGAAGATGTGGAAGATGCAAGCAAAGCTGGCAAACGCCTAGTGGTTTATTTTTGGCAACCTGCTTGTCCTTACTGTAGCCAACTTTGGAGTGATAATTTTGCAGAAAAGGATATTCTTGACAGCTTTCGTAAAAATTTTGAAATTGTCGCCATAAATATATGGGGCGACAAAGAAGTTGTGATGATAGGGGGCAAGACTTATACAGAAAAAAGCTTTGCCGATGCCTTATCAATCGCTTATACGCCAAGTTTGCTGTTCTTTAATGAAAATAAAAAAGTTATTCATAAAGTAGCAGGTTATATTCCTCCTGCAGATTTTCGTTTGATATTAGAATACGTTTCTCGACATAAAGAGAAAGAAGGTAACTTTGCTAGCTTTTTAGAAGCAAAGCATCAATCGAAAAAAATGGGCAATAAAGCCTTATTACATAAAGAAGATTTCTTCTTAAAGCCTCCTTATGATCTAAATATAGCCAATTTTAGTAAAGAGGATAAAGAGAAATATAGCGTTGTATTTTTTGAAAAGCCAAACTGTAAAAACTGTGATCTTTTGCACGAAAAAACACTTAAAGATGCTGATACCAGAGACTTAATCAAACAATTTAGAGCAATACAGTTAAACCGCTATGCTAATACAAAAGTGATTACGCCTACAGGAAAAGAAACTACTGCTAAAGACTGGGCTACGGAGTTGAATATTAGCTATCTTCCTGCAATGATCTTTTTTGACGCTAAAGGTAAAGAGGTTATGCGAATTGATACTCAAATGAGAAGTTTTCATATTCAATCAGTCTATGATTATGTGTTAAGTGGCGAGTATAAAAAAGAAACAAATTTTCAGCGCTATATTTCTAAACGGTCAGAAAAAATCCGTAAGCAAGGAAAAGATGTTGATATTTGGAAATATTAACTTCAAGCTGAGTAGTAGTTACAACTTCAAATTATATTAGACTTGATGAAAATTTGTGAATCAGACATTAATAAATATTCATGAATAAATTAACTTGTTAGTGAGTATATGTACTATAATATTAGTTTCTTCTAATATAGTTGTTGATTATATGAATATAAAAATCATTCTTAGTGTGTTTGTGTTTCTCCTTGCAACTCAAAGTACAACTGCTGCAACCTATCAGCAACTAGCGATGTTAGATGGTTCTTCTAACACTCTTTTATCTAACAAAAAAAATAAGTCAACTAAATCAGAGTCTTTTGGAAGCTCTTGCCTAAGAAGTATTGAAGCAGTTAAGCAAAAAGCAACAAAAATCAATCATATTATTTACAGCAGTGCTAAGAAACACTCTGTTGATAGTAATTTAATCAAAGCGGTTATTGCTGTAGAATCATGTTATCAACGGACAGCCGTTTCTCCTGCTGGTGCTCAAGGTTTAATGCAATTAATACCCGCAACAGCAGAGCGTTTTGGCGTAACAGATAGCTTCGATGTACAACAAAATGTTAATGCAGGTACAAAGTATTTGCGTTATTTACTAGATCGTTTCGATGGTGACTTGCAAAAGGTAACAGCAGGGTACAATGCAGGGGAAGGGCGAGTTGATCAATATAAAGGAATTCCTCCTTTTAAAGAAACTCAAAAATACGTTAAAAACGTATTACGCATTTATAAAGGTTTATCATATAAAAAGCAGCTTACTCCCTCTCCTAAGATAAAAAAGGTAGCTAATAAGCGTCCTACTTTAAAACAGGTATTGAGAACGAAAGGCAAAGCTATTGTTAAATTTTCTCTGCAAAGATCACGTGTAGCGTATAAGCAGAAAGTGAGACTAAAAAAGGTTAGACCAAGGTCGAACCCAAAACCTAGGGCGATGACGGCCAAGCCAGGGCGTCAAGGTTGGCAGTATAATCGCTTACGAGCGCCACAACTGTATAGGCAACGCTAGTGGCGCAGCCAAGACTCCCGTCGCAATACCTTGAATATCAAAAATAGGATGCTAAATTTTAATAGTGAACCCTCTGTACAGGACACTTTGTTTTAAGTTATTGATTTAATGTTGCAGAATAAAATTAGAGATATTAAAAATCAATGACTTACATTTTTCTTTAATAAAGTGTCCTGTACAGAG
>JALVDG010000186.1 GCA_027009095.1 Thiotrichaceae bacterium | reverse complement strand
AATTGTTAGAAGAAGCAATGGCAATGGTTGGAGAAGATTGATGTATTACACATACTGACCTGCACACCAGCCAGAAGACCAGGCCCACTGAAAATTATATCCTCCGAGATGTCCTGTGACATCGACGGTTTCACCGATAAAATATAAGCCTTTTACTTTATTTGATTCAAATGTCTTTGATGATAGCTCGTTGGTGTCTATGCCGCCTGTGCAAACTTCAGCAGTCCTCATACCCTCTGTTCCGCTGGGTTTTAGTTTCCATGCAGAGAGTTGTTGTTCAAGTTGCTTAAGTTCTGCTTGTGTATATTGCTGTATTGGCTTGTTGTTTAGGTGTTCTTCGCAGAGTTTGTGTGCAAGTTTTTTCGGTATTTTTTGACTTAGGCATGTTTTTAGCTCGGCTTTTGGGTGGGTTTTTTGTAATTGTTCTAGCCATTCAGTGATATTGGTATCAGGTAGTAGGTTGATTTCTATTTTGTCACCTTTTTTCCAGTAGGATGATATTTGTAATATGGCAGGACCACTTAGTCCTCGGTGGGTAAAAAGCATGGCTTCTTTAAAGGTTGTTTGCCCGCAAGTTATACTAACATCAAGGGCAGTACCAGAAAGTGGCTTAAATAATCTATCAAGTTGTTCGTTAGGAAAGGTAAATGGAACGAGGGCGGGTTGGAATGGAATATTTTTAAGTCCAAATTGTTTGGAGATTTGTATACCAAAATCACTTGATCCCATACGTGGTATCGAGGGGCCGCCTGTTGCAATAACCAGAGTTTGAGCTTGAAAAACATCCTCATTGCTTTGAATGCTAAAGAGGTCGGATATTTCTTTTTGTATAGATCGAATGCTTTGTTGGGTTTTTATTTTGATATTATATTTTTTGCCTTCGTTCTTGAGTAATTCAACAACAGCTTTGGATTTTTGATCACAGAAAAGTTGACCTAATGTTTTCTCTGTCCAGCTAAGATGGTGTGATTCTAGAAGTGCAATAAAATCCCATTGAGTATAACGAGCAAGTGCAGACTTGCAAAAGTGTGGGTTGTTAGAAATATATGCTTCTGGCTCGATATAAAGATTGGTAAAGTTGCAGCGACCACCGCCTGAAATAAGTATCTTTTTCCCCACCTTGTCGGCTTTATCGAGTAGCAAAACTCTTCTGTTTCTTTTTCCCGCTTCTATTGCGCACATCATCCCGGCTGCACCTGCGCCAATAATAATAGTGTCGTATGTGTTTTGGCTCAAAATATATAAGGCTCTTTCGTTGCAGTTATGCGCCACGTCCAATGGCATAATAAGTGAATCCGAGTTTAGTTATTTGTTGCGGGTTGTAAAGATTTCTGCCATCGACAATAACAGGATCGGAAAGAGTATTTTTGATATAGGCAAAATCGGGGCTACGAAATTCTTGCCATTCGGTCAGTATGACTAAAGCATCGGCATTAATAAGTGCTTCGTTGGCAGAAGGGCAAAGTGCTAAATCCTTGCGGTCACCGTATATTTTGAGGCAAGCCTCGGATGCGATAGGGTCGTAAGCTTGAACTTTTGCACCAATATTCCATAGAGCCTCCATTAATGTGCGACTCGCTGCTTCTTCCATATCGTCTGTATTTGGTTTAAATGCTAAACCCCAGATAGCAATGGTCTTATCTTTAAGCGACTTGCCATATTGACGTTGAAGCTTTTTGAAAGGCTTTTCTTTTTGACGGTTATTAACCGCTTCTACTGCGCTGAGTAGTTCGGCTTTGTAGCCAATATCATGCGCTGTTTTGTTGAGTGCTTGTATATCTTGAGGAAAAAATGATCCCCCATAGCCACATCCAGGGTATATAAAATGATAGCCAATTCTTGGGTCGGATCCTATGCCAAGTCGCACTTGCTCTATATCTGCATCAAGTAATTCAGCCATATTGGATAATTCATTCATAAAGCTGATTTTGGTTGCCAGTAGCGCGTTGGCTGCGTATTTGGTTAGCTCTGCGGAGCGAATATCCATGCTAACCACGCGATCACGACTATGATTAAAAGGTGTATAAAGTTCTCGCATTAGTTCTGTTGTTCGTGGATTATCAGTACCGATAATAATACGGTCAGGCTTTGTGAAGTCATCAATAGCATCCCCTTCTTTTATAAATTCAGGGTTAGAGACAACGTCAAATTCAAGCTCTTTATCTTGTGCGGAGAGGGTTTTGCTTATAAGTGTTTTTATTCTGTCGCCAGTACCAACGGGTACGGTAGATTTATTTATAATGATTTTATATTGACTCATCTTCTCGGCAATGCTCTGAGCTATTTGAAATATATTATTTAAGTCGGGAGAGCCTTTAGTTGTTGTTGGGGTATCTAGCGTTATAAATTGAAAGAGTCCGTGGGAGACACCTTCTTCTATGGATGTGCTGAAATTCAATCGCTTCGCGTTGATGTTTTCTTCAATGAGTCTTTGGAGTCCAGGTTCATATATAGGGATGCTGCTATCCTTTAGTTTCTTTACATTTTCTTCGCTTGGGTCTATGCATAGTACGTCATTACCAACTTGTGCCATACATGAGGCTGTGACAAGTCCTATATAGTTAGATCCATAGATTGTTATTTTCATAGTACTATTTGGTATTTTATTAGGGTAAGAAATGGCTGATATTTATTTGGATTATAAAGTTTTATTATTATAAATTAAAAAGTGTTTGATGGGGGGAGAATAGTAACAGAAAGGTGTTGGCTTTTTTGTTAAAAATAATACGCAAAATATCGCAAATGATGGTTGACATGATCAAGCTTATGCCTCACTATTCGGCGTCTGATTTTGGAGGGGTTCCCGAGTGGCCAAAGGGGGCAGACTGTAAATCTGCTGGCTCCGCCTTCGGAGGTTCGAATCCTCCCCCCTCCACCATTAATTTATTAACATTATACGGTTTTGTTTTGCGGGTGTCGTATAGTGGTAATACCTCAGCCTTCCAAGCTGATGCTGGGGGTTCGATTCCCCCCACCCGCTCCATTTTTTATTGTGTGCGTTTGAGCTATGTATGCTCATATAGCTCAGTTGGTAGAGCGCGTCCTTGGTAAGGACGAGGTCACCGGTTCAAATCCGGTTATGAGCTCCAGCACATTTAAGTTTTAATATTGTATAAATCTAGTTGTAGGGTATCTCGACAATGTCCAAAGAAAAGTTTGAACGTAATAAGCCCCATGTAAATGTGGGAACAATTGGTCATGTAGACCATGGTAAAACAACGCTAACTGCAGC
>JALVDG010000185.1 GCA_027009095.1 Thiotrichaceae bacterium | reverse complement strand
ATAAAAATCAGTACTACCTATTAAATCCATTTGTTTCTGCTAATAACAACAATGGATATCAATAAACATAGTAAATATTTTAAAAAAAACATGAGATAAAATGATATTTAATACAAAAAACCGACATAAAAAAACAAATTCAATGCTTATATACCAATCAGCCATATCAATACTGAAGATAATAATATTTAGTGCTAGTATTTGAAGAGTTAAAACAAATCCCCATCATAGTAATGGAAGAAAACAAGGAGAAAACACCATTTTTTCTATCTATAAAACACTTAAAACGTACACCTTGAGCGCTCTTCTCATTTCGCTCTTATTGATCATATTATTTATGTGGTGGTTTCAAGGTGGCTTATTGCTAACGGCTATTTACACCGCAGTAAGCCTTGTAGCACTAGCCTCTGTACCTCTTATGTATCGTTTAATGGGCTATGCAGATATAGATGATGTTGCACGTTTAAAACAACAAGAACAAGAAGGACATCAACAATTAATTGATCGTTTAGCCACAATTAGAAAAGAATTGAGCAATTTAAAGTTAGATAAAGCCGTTCATCAAACAGATGTACTCAGTAAGATTATCAATGATTACCATGCCGTTGTTGCAACACGTTTCTTGGGAAAAAAGCATAGTCCTTTAACCTATTTAGGGGCTGCGCGAACCGTACAACGCACCGCCATGCAGAATCTTACCGATATGGTTGCAATAGGTCATAGCATGAAAGCCATAGAAGGCAACAAACTTGCCGATGGACAAATCGATAGCGATGCCATTCAACAGCGTCAAGATAAACAAGCCAACCTCTACCAAGAGCAAAGCAATCGTTTAGATAACTTGCTCGAAGAAAACCGTAAACTCTTTAATGCACTCATGGAAACGGCGGTTGAAGTCGCTAATATCAAATCATTCAATGAATTTGAACGACTAGACACACTATCACGCTTAGTCAGCTTGGCTGAAATTGCCAAGAAAACAGAAAAGATACATCTACCCTCTTAAAAATATGAATAATAAAACCAATATGCTAAATAAAATTTTGACAAAAACATCACCCATCCTTGCAGCAAGCTTAGTGGTATTACTGACAGCATCTTGTGGCTCTAGTATCGACAGCCAAGAAAAAGCCTTTGAAAAAATCCATGAGATAGCAGAGAAAAAAGTTAGACCTAGCTATAACGAGAATCGAATACGTGCCAATATTCAACTCACCAAGACCAATTTACTCTCGATGCTACCAGAACTTTCTGACTATCCTCTCGCTTTTAATGTGCAAGACAATGCTAGCACTGAAGTCGTAGAAATATTTACCTCTTCTGAAAAAGCAGGTAAAGGACGAGATGGCTTTTATTTAGAAATGGCAAATCAATTTAACCAACTTGGCAAAAAAACAGCAGCGGGTAAACGAGCCGTTATAAATATTCGCAAGATCGCTTCAGGTCTAGGCGCTCAATTTATGTTGGCACATCAATACACACCTGATGCTTATTCTCCCAGTAATTTTTTATGGGCAGATATGCTCAATGCTAACGGCATTACCACCGAAACAATCTCTGATAAGACCGCGCCAAACACCGCAGGTATCGTGGTAAAAAAATCAAAAATTGATCAGATTACCGAAAATGGCAAATTAGATATTGGCAAACTACTGACAAATGTAAGTAGCGGCTCTTTTGCAATGGGTTATACCAACCCTTATCAATCAAGTACTGGGCTTAATTTTCTTCTCACTATTTTAAACTCTTTTGCTCAAGGCGATGAATCACAAATGTTATCGGCTGATGTTGCCAGTGCTTTCGAGGCCTTTCAAACAGGCGTACCTTTTGTGGCACAAAACACATTGCAAATGCGTGACGCAACCCAAGGCAGTGGCGTATTAGATGCCTTTGTCATGGAATATCAATCATGGATTAATGTCAGTGGCATGAACGATTATCAGTTCATTCCCTTTGGAATACGCCATGACAGTCCTTTATATGCCACGCCAAAGGCAGACAAAAGTGAGCGTGAAGTGCTAAAAATGTTTAATGCATTTTTACAAACAAAATCAGCAGAACTAAAGCGTTATGGTTTTAACCAAAACCCTGATTATAAAAATGCCTATACACTAAAAGATAAATCTATTATTGGACAAGCACAAAAACTCTGGAAGCTTAAAAAATCAGGCGGTCGCCCCGTTGCCGCTGTCTTTGTTGCAGATACCTCTGGCTCAATGGCAGGCACACGACTTAAAAACCTCAAAAAAGCGTTAATTGAATCCTCTGATTTAATTAGCACAAATAATGCGATAGGTTTAGTCACTTACAATGACCATGTAAATGTTGATTTATTTATAAAACCCTTCAACTTACAACAAAAAGCCCTGTTTATCGGTGCAGTCGAACGCCTCTATGCAGGTGGTAAAACAGCAACTAATGATGCCGTTATTGTAGCGGCTGATCGCTTAATTGAGTTTGGCAAAAAGAACCCTGATTATAAAAAAATTATTTTTGTATTATCCGATGGTGAAACAAATCGTGGGCAAAGTTTTGATGATGTAAAAGAAGCACTAGAATGGGCAGGTATTCCCATTCACACCATTGCTTACGAGTTAGACTCAGAACACCTGAAAAAAATGGCAGCACTGGCAGAAGGAGCTTATATCAAATCGAGTGCTAGCTCTGCCTCATACCGCATTGGCAACTTACTCAACTCAGAAATGTAAAGGACGACCACCCCATGAAAATCATCAAAGTATTCTCGGTCTTTATACTCCTTCATGTTGCCGCATGGGGGGCGACTCATGTTTATCTCAGCAATAATAGTAGCAATATTTTATTAGTCGTTGATACCTCATACTCTATGAAGCCTAAATTCAATGATATGAAAAAGTGGATTATTGACTTGGAAAACAGCTCTCACTATAAAAAAATTATTATTGGTACAGACAAAGCCTTATTGGGTGATTTAGACAAACTAAAATCAAAAGATATTATTTTCCGCACCGCCTTTGGACGCATGAATTTAGATAATTTAAACCGTTACACTGGAAATAGTGCAAAGAAAAAAATCTTACTATCGGATGGCTCGATTAAACCTAAAGGCTGGCAAGTGGTAAGTTTTTAGAATATCTAATTGATTAATTTCTGATGTTACGCAATATTAAGAAAAATATTACATATTTTTCCCTCCGCCCGATGCGTTAGCGAGGCGGAGCTAAAAATCCCATTCTAACCGCGCCGAGCATTTGCCCGAG
>JALVDG010000184.1 GCA_027009095.1 Thiotrichaceae bacterium | reverse complement strand
ATTCAACTGATAGAAAAAGAAAAGCCAGATGGACAAGAGCTTCTATATCTATTTGATATTAAAACCATTAACTAAAAGTGTCCTGTACAGAGAGCCTTAATACTAAGCCAGAAAATTTAGTCTCTGGAAATATTTTACTGAAAATTATTTTTTCAGGGCTGACTAAGTACCCAAGCAACATTAATCACGATGTATACGATCGGTATCTTTTTGTACAAACTCACCTTCATAGACGTTATTGTCTTGCCTTGCTGTACCTTGCGGATTGCTGAAACCACCTATTCCAGATTTTATTTTTATACTAGAGCGCGTCATTATGTATTGTGCGAGAAGCTTCCGTGTAAAGGGAATAAGACATGCGAATCCCATTGCATCTGTCACAAAGCCTGGAGTCATTAATAAGGCTCCACCCACTGCTAGCAAGATGCCTTCGACTAGCTCTTGGGCTGGCAATATGCCTGTCGATAAATTATTTTGAAAACGCATCAAGGTAGAAAGACCTTGCTGCTTTAAAAGAAAAGCACCAATAATTGCTGTTGACAATATCAATAAAATAGTTGGAAAAGCACCAATAATACTACCAATCTGGATAAGAAAATATATTTCAATGATGGGGACAACTAGAAATAAAATAATAAATATATGGGATGCGCGCAAAGTTAAACCACCTAAATTAGATATGATTACATTTGAAGATATGGCTACTTAAATTTATTTTTCAAGGCAACGACTCAACTTGCATTCTAAAATGTTGATAACTGCTCAGGTTGTGTTACACAATTTTTTCCGATTTCTTCGTTATAAAGCACTCATTGCTGTTATTTTTCAAGAGATAGTTACGAAAACACACAGGAATTTAATTATCTAAGCGGCATGCTCTAGTACGGCAATATCTTCGATAGGAAATGGCTTGCCACAATGATATCCCTGTGCATAGTTCACGCCCATTTTTTGCAATAGTTTTACTGTAATTTCATTTTCTACTAATTCTGCAATAGTACGTAGATTCATGACTTGACCAACTTTATTGACACCGTCAACCATTGCGGCATCTACTCTATTTTTACTCATATTACGAATAAATGTCCCATCTATTTTCAAATACTGCAATGTCAAATCACGCAAATAGTTTAATGATGAAAAACCACTCCCAAAGTCATCCAGAGAACCGCTGCAACCTAATTCTGATAATTTTTTCAACATTGTTTGTGTTTCAGAAAAATTAGCTAATGCAATACTTTCTGATATCTCAAAACATAACACCGCAGGACTAATTTTTTTATCCGTAATCAACGAAGCAACAAAAGAGACAAAGTCGTCATCTAACACGCTATCTGCAGAAATATTAATGGTAAATAAACGGTTTCTATTGCCTATTTGATTTAGGTTATTTTCAGCAATAATGTCAATTGTTTTAGCAACAACCCAGCGATCTATTTGTGACATCAAACCTAAGCGTTCCGCAGATGGCAAGAAACTACCCGGTGATAGTAGCTCGCCTTCATGCTCCATGCGCACAAGTACTTCATATTGATCACTTGTATTCGGATCGTTTTTATTAAGTGATACAATGGGCTGGATGTAAAGTGAAAATTGATCATTCTTTAAAGCTTTGTTAATAGACAGATCCCAATTACCCGATTCTTTTCCCTTTTTATCTGTAGTATTTTTAGAGCCACCTTCAAGGTTTTCAACATAAAGTTGATTTCTTCCACTTTGCTTTGCTTTATAACAAGCTTTATCAACTTTTATCATAAGATCACTTCTATCGGATACTTTATAAGTAGAATCAAACTCTATTGCCCCAATACTAACGCCTATTGAAAAGCTGTTTTGCTTCCAGATAAAACGATAATTACGCACATCCTCTATAATACGATTACAAATCTTACGTGAAGTCTCTAGCTCACACTTTGGTAACAGTATGGCAAATTCATCTCCCCCTACACGTGCTAATTTATCTGATGCACGTACGCTTTTACTGAATATATCGGATATTTGTTTTAGTAGCTCATCGCCTGCTGCATGTCCACAAACATCATTGACTACTTTGAAGTGATCTAAATCCATATAACATAAAACGTGACGCTGAGTGCTTCCTGTTGATAAGGATAGTAGATTATCTAAATTTCGCTGAAAGCTATGCCTGTTTATCAACCCTGTTAGAGAGTCAACGGATGCCTGCCGATAAAGTTGATTCATCCTTTTCTTTTCTTCGGTAAGATCTTGCATAATTAAAATAACATAGGTAACTTTCCCTTTATTATCTTGTACTGGTGCTGTTCTCAACTTTATATAGCGCTGTTGTTCATCATGAGTGTACAAGGTAATATCATTAAAATCAGATGGGGTGATTTCATTATTAAATTGATCTTCTAATGCTGACTTTAAAACAAAGTCGCCATTTTTCGAGACATATTTATCAATTAAGTTATAAATTAAAGTACCTCTTAAATCACCACCTTTGTAGCCAAGTATATTCATCGCTGAGGCATTAATATACTCCACTTTAAAAGAGGAATTAATACGAATAATTCCACCTGCAGCGGCACTTAAAAAATTCTCGGTGTTTGCAAACGATAAATTAATATCTGGACTCGTTATACCCATGACATCTTGACTAATAATTGATTGATACCGCAGTCGGTAAAGAATGACACCTAAGATAAGTACTAGCAATAATAGTACGGCTTGCAGTAAAGGGAGAAAAACAGGTACTCCTGATACAAGAGAACTTCCTTGATTATACAAAACTTGCCAAACGGCTAGCAGTACACTCAGTACAAATAAAGCAGCAATACTGACAATCGAAGCTTTATCTCTGCGACTATTGCCACCCTTATTAGATTTTTTTATTTTCATTATTATTATCTTAAAAATAGTAGTCAACAAACTCCCCCTAATAGTTGCATAAAAACAAGACATACATCCAGAAAGATACCAATAATTCCGACGAAAAGTAGCGTTACCCCATACTGATATTAGAACTAAAGCTATTAATTTAAATAATAAATACTAATACATTATTATTATTTATAATAAAAAGGTAACTTGAAAATAATTTTAAATATTATATTATCGATTTACGTATTTAGATTTCTTCTGATTTCTAGTAGGGCAATCGCACTTAAATTAGTGGCTTGCAAAATCAACTACTTACAATTCACATAATTTTAAAATTCGTGAATTATATTTATTCGCAAAATTGCGAACCTTGTAACTTGCTGATTTTAAAATGTT
>JALVDG010000183.1 GCA_027009095.1 Thiotrichaceae bacterium | reverse complement strand
GTGCTTTTTCCACTACTTTTGTTTCTTCCTTAGGCGCAGCGGGTACTTGAGGTGCTTTTTCCACTGCTTTTGTTTCTTCCTTAGGCATAGCGGGTGCTTCAGGAGTTTTTTCCACTGCTTTTGTTTCTTCCTTAGGCATAGCGGGTGCTTCAGGTGCTTTTTCTACTGCTTTTGTTTCTTCCTTAGGCGCAGCGGGTGCTTCAGGTGCTTTTTCTACTGCTTTTGTTTCTTCTTGAGGTGCAGCAGTAGGAGCTGCTTTTATTGCAGTTGCCGCAGCAGCAATAGGAGTTGCTACATCAGTTTTTGCGTCTGCAGGTGCAGCTGGTGCGCTTGGCTTAGTTGGTGTTGCTGGTTTTACTGGCTCTGTTGCAGGCTGAGGTTGTGCTGGAGCAACAGGCTTTTCTGCTAGAGTTGCAGAAGATGCATTATCAGCATCTTTCTTTGCAGGCGCTGCACCGTCAGCACTCGCATCAGCAAGATTAAATCCTGATTCTTTTGTCATATAAACAATCGCAGCTTTTAGCTCTTCATCGGTAATGCTTGGATCACCACCGCGAGGAGGCATAGAACCTTTACCATTGGTTGCTGATTTTATTAATGCAGGTAAACCATTTGCTACACGAGGTGCCCATTGGTCTTTTGATCCAAACTTAGGAGCGCCCAAAACACCTGTTCCATGACAGCTTGTACAAACCGCTTTGTAAACTTCATCACCTTTTCGTGCAACTTTTGCTTTTGACTTATCAACAGCGGTTACATTTCCTATTGGCTTTAAGCTCTCATCTGCAATCGCCATAGCACGCGAGTTATCTTCCACTCCTTTTGTGGAGTTTCGTGAAATCGTGCTTATTAAGTTTGATACTAAAACAAAAACAGCAGTTCCCAATATAGCAAGACCTATCAACAATGCGATAGGCGCAAAAGGGTCTTTTTTCGGTTGATGGGCCATAAATTATCTCCTAATTTACCTCTTGTTTAAGCAACATAGAGGAGCCATTGTCTAAAATTAATACGGGGATTATATGCGAAAATACTAATAGACTCTACACCTATAAAGGGGCAGATTAGGTCTATTTATATCATGCTAAAAACACACTATTTTGCTCAAGATAAAAGATCAATGACAGATCACTTCACAGCCGTTACAATCCCCATCGAAAACAAAGTGCACCCGTAGCTCAGCTGGATAGAGTGTCGGCCTCCGAAGCCGAAGGTCATGCGTTCGAATCGCATCGGGTGCGCCATTCATTCATAGGCAAACCTTTTAGCAATTTTCCTAAACCCCAAATGTCGCCACTATATTCTTAGTGTTCTATTATTAGCCTTGATTTAAATCAATCATTTCATCTGAAGACCGACAGGTGAGGTTTTTTCCTGCATTACAAGCCGTAACTTACAGAAATATTTAGGCTACTCTATAATCTATATCTAACTCTATTCAAAATTCTAGGAGCTTTTTATGCTCGGTCGTCTTTTCTTTGTTTTGTCCATTATTGTTGTTTTAGTGGTTGCTGCCGCCGCATTTTTTATTGCAACATTTGATGCGAATCAATATAAAACTCAAATCAGCCAATTAGTTAAACAAAATACAGGGCGAGACTTACAGTTAAATGGCGAGATTAGTCTCTCTGTTTATCCTAATATTAGCTTGAATTTAGGTGCTGCTAGCTTGAGTAATGAGGCTGGTTTTAGCAATCAAGCCTTTGCTAAGGTCAGTTCCGCTAAAGTCGGCGTAAAATTAATGCCTTTGCTAAAGAAAACACTGGTGGTTGAGAAAGTCTATTTAGATGGCTTGCAACTTAATTTACATAAGAAGGCTGATGGTAGTAATAACTGGGATTCACTGAGTGCAAAATCGAAAAAATCATCAACCGAAAAAAATCAATTAAGTATTGATCTACTAAAGAACCTTTCTATTGCAGGGGCAGAGTTAAGCAATGCTAATATTCATTGGCGTGATGATACGGCTAAACAAGATATTCAAATATCATCTTTAGATTTAAGTACGGGTCTATTCAAGGCAGGAAAACCGATTGATATCCGCTTAAAGGGTCATTTAAAGCAAAAAAATCCTGCATTAAGTACCTTTGCCGATTTATCAACGACGCTTACTTTATCAAAAAATAATCAGCATTTTACGCTTGCTAACACTCAACTGAATGCAACAGCATCGGGTTTGCCTATCTCTAAAGTAATATTATCAGGTGATATTGATGGCTCTCTGAAACAGATCAATATTGCCGCTTTAAAGTTGCACCTTGTGGGTGATAAAAGCTTGTTAAAGAAAGGTCAGTTGCAAGCCAATCTCGCAGGTAGTGCGAAAATAAATATCGAACAACAATTATTGCAGATGATGCCAATGAGCCTGCAAACAAATATCTCTGATTTACCGAATAAAGGTTCAACAGTAAAAGCAGACATCAAAGGCAGTACAAGCCTTAACTTAAAAACCAAGCAATTACATATAAGGGGCATGCAACTAGATGCCACTACACAAAAGGCAATAGCTGATAGTAGCAATGCCACCATTCACTTAAAGGGTGATACCTATTTCGATTTAGACAAGCAATTACTCCAAATAAAAACCATGAACCTGAATGCGAATGCCGCTCGTATACTAGAAGGTGCGGGGAATGCCTCCGTACAAGTAGCAGGAGGATTGCAAGCCTCGTTAAATGATTTATTACTTAAGCTATCGAATATGAATTTGGTTGCTAAAGTAACTAACTCACCTAAAACAGGTGATATAGGGGCAAAAATAAAGGGTGATCTAAATGCTAATTTAAATAACTTATCATTTGATATTGCAAGAATGGATTTACTCGCAGAGGCTAAAAATTATCCTAAAGTAGGCAAGCTAAAAACGAGTATCACAGGAAATTTGAATGCTCTGGTCGAGCCACAGCAATTCACACTAAACAATGCAAAAATTAATACCTCTCTACAAGGTGAAGCCCTCTCTGGCGGGAATTTATCTGCTCAATTAAACACCAAGAAGTTAAGTGCCAATGCGAAAAGTCAGCATATTAAACTGATGGCGATGAAGTTGAACGCCAAAGTTAATGGTGGGATTATTCCAGGTGGAAAACTACAACATAGTAGTCAGGGGAATGTTGATATTAATCTGACGAGTAATAAAGGGACGGCACAGCTCAATCATATTATTGTTGATATGGCGGGGGCTAAACTCACAGGTAGTGCAAAACTCACGCAATTATCACCTCATGCCAGCGTAACAGGTGTCTTTAAA
>JALVDG010000182.1 GCA_027009095.1 Thiotrichaceae bacterium | reverse complement strand
GTGGGATGGGTGAATATGGGCTTCTAAAGGGGGGGGAGGGTGTAGTGCTGAGACAGTTTTTGCATAGGCTAAATAAGGCGATTGACTTATCAATTTATTACCCTGATAGGAATCAGCCATATCATTCGTTAAAATGACAGCACTTGCTTTACATTTTAATAATTGAGGCAAATATTTCCGCCCTGTCGCAAAACTAATATCACCTTCTTTTGCTGATGCCAACGATGCGATGTTCTTGACCTGTAAGTTTGCATCACCTTGAAGTTTTGCTCCTACAATATCGGCTATTCTACCTAGGGATAACGCCACTATCGCTTCCTTTTTTTATTTGATCAGAATTTCTATTTTTTTTGTTTTTCTTCATCTTTTCTTGCAAATATTTTAAAACATCATCGGTAATATCAACACGTTTACTTGCAGAGATATATTCTTGAATAATAATATCGATACCACGTTGTACTCTAACCGCTGCTATTGCATCGTAAACTTCTTGCTGCACTTTATCTAAAGCCTCATCACGTGAAAATCTTAGCTCTTCACGAAAATCTTCTAAAGCGCGACTACGTATTACTCTACGTGTTTTAATTTCTCGCTCTAATTGCGTTTTTTTTACTGGAGAGGATAATATTTCTTCTGTATTTTTCTTTTCTACCAGCGCATTGATTTCGTCTAATTGCTGGGCTAGAGCTTGCTCTAAGGGGAAGAACTTGGCTTTAAGTTTGGCACTAGAATTTTTAGATTGAGGGGCATTTTCCATGAGGAAGTTAACATTAACAACCCCAATAGACGTATTTTCAGCTATTGCTTGAGATGATGTAAAGAAAAATATAAGAAATAATATTCTCACAATATATCGATAAAAATCGAACTGAAGTTTATCACATATTATAGAACGTGTAGCTAGCTGTTTTAAATTCATATTCCTTTGCAATTTTTGTATATCCTATGCACAGAGAGACTTTTAAACTAAGCTTTTAGAATGTTGCTCCAAGAGAGAATTGTACTTTGCTTGTTTTATCCCCTTCTTTTGCATTAAGAGGCTTAGCGTAACTCACTGTTAGCGGCACACCTAACGGAGTCATCCATGTTGCACTTAAACCTGCTGAATAACGCATTTCTGCTGCATCAAAATCATTATCAAAGACATTACCACCATCGACAAAGGCGCTAGCTCTCAAGCCTTTTACATCAGAAAGGAATGGCATGGGGAACTGCACTTCAGCGGTCACTGTTGTGCTCAAGTTACCACCAATTGAATCCCCCTTACCTGCTCCTGATAAAACTTTGGGACCTAAACTATTATAGTCATAGCCACGCACGGAACCGATGCCACCAGCATAGAAGTTTTCATAGAAAGGGAGTTTTTTATCTCCTTTTAAACCTTTACCGTAGGAAACACCTGCCTTTAGCGCAAATGTCACCTTGTCAGTAAGAGGCTGATAAACTGTGCCACGATATTTTAGCTTATAAAATTGTAAGTCACTGCCTGGTAAACCAAGGTGTAATGACAAGCTTTGACGCTGCCCTTTATTAGGAAATAAACTCCTATTACGCGTATCATGAATATAACTAACAGAACCAAGTAATTGATTATAGGTATCACCATGATCTGCAACAAATTGCTTAATATAATCAGGACTATTCACACTTGATAATTTTATCTTGCGATGTTCTCCACCCACACTAAAGCGCAAAGAGTTATCTTCACCTAAAGGAATGGTGTAATTTACATCCGCCCCGTATGAGTCTGACTGGTAATCCGTAATATCAGCTTCTGCCGCATCTGTTTTTGTATAAAAAACATTAAAACCTCGTCCTACACCGTCCTTTGTATGATAAGGATTATTATAGCTAAGACGTAAATTTTTCTTAGATGCACTGTTCTCAGCAGCAATCGAAAGGCTTTTTCCTGTCCCCATAAAGTTATTTTGCGAAAGACCTACGTTAAATAATAGCCCTTCATTTTGTGAGTAACCGACACCTGCAGTAAATTGATTAGATGAACGTTCTTTCACCGTGACATCTAAGTCGATTTGATCTCTTGCTCCCGCTACAGGAGATGCACTAATACTAACACTCTCAACAAAAGGTAAGCGTTGAATACGTACTTTAGAGCGCTCAACCATTTCTTTTGAGTACCATGAGCTTTCCAACTGACGCATTTCACGACGGAAAACTTCATCTTTGCTACGATAGTTGCCACGAATATTAATACGACGCACATAAGTACGTTGACCTTTATCCAGTTTAAAAGAAAGATTAACAACTTTTCTTACTTCATCAACTTGAGGAATAACAGCTAATCTAGAAAAGGCAAATCCTTGTTTACCGACTTGGGCTTTTAAATCTTTACGTGTTTTTGCCAATAATCTTTGTGAGAAAACCTGCCCTTCTTTCAAATGTACAAAACGTCGTAATGCTTGCGACTGTGAGTTAGAGTCTAAACTAATCTTACCCACACGGTATTGATCACCTTCATGTATATTTATATTAACAAAAACAGAGCGTTTATCTTTTGATAAAGAAACCTGTGTTGAAGTCACTTCAAAACGTAAATAGCCACGATCTTTATAAAAAGCTGTCAGCTTATCTAAATCTCCAATTAATTTTTGCTTCGAATACTTATCTCGGCTACTAAAAAAAGAAAGCGCACTTGATGTTCCTGTTTCTAACAACGCCTTTAATGTCGATTCAGGAAAAGCCTTGTTACCATTAATGCGTACTTTTTTTATACGAGCAACTTTTCCTTCTTTAATTTTAATGTTAACCGCTAAACGATTGCGAGAAAGAGGCTCTATGTTTGTTTGAACATCAGCTGAGTAATTGCCTCGTGCTAAATACTGCTGCTTAATCTCTCGCTGTATTCTTAGTAAAGCAGCTTTATTTAAAGGACGACCTTTAGCAACCCCTACTCTTTTTAATGCAGCAAGAATAGCCTTCTTTTCAATAAGGTGACTACCAGAGATATTAATTTCCCCGACTGCAGCACGCTCTTTAACATTAACGACAAGAACATTTCCTCGTTTAGCTAAACTTACATCATCAAATAAACCCGTTTTATATAAAGAGCTGACTATACGAGCCGACATACGATCGTCGTAAGTGTCACCAACACTTACTGACAGGTTGCTCAATACCGTTCCAGCGGCAATACGTTGCAAGCCTTTTACTTCGATATCCTGGAGTACGAAACTTGTCGCCCAGACACCCTGACTGACTGCGAATAAACAGCTTGCAAGTGAGAGTTGAATACCTTTTTTTATCATAATTATTAACCAACCAATCTCATTATGTCGTTATATACCGCCAGTACCATTAAGAGACCAACAATGACCATTCCTAGTTGCGCCCCCATCGCTTCAAACTTTTCAGAAACTGGACTACCTTTTACCATCTCAATGATATAATAAAATAAGTGTCCACCATCTAGCATAGGGATAGGCAATAAATTAAGTACACCTAAACTCAAACTAATAATAGCGAGAAAACCCAAATAAACAGTAAAACCAATACTTGCACTAATACCCGCATAGTTTGCTATTGTGACGGGACCACTAATATTTTTAAGAGAAGCCTCTCCTACCACCAGTTTACCCATGACTTTAAGTGTCATTATTGACATCCGCCATGTTTCAACTACGCCACGCGATAATGCCTCACCTAAGGAAGCATGATGAACAAAGAATAAGTCTTCTCTATCTTCGTCGTTTAACTTTTTCGCTAAATGCACTCCCATTAAACCAATCGTCTTACCATCACGCTCTATTGCTTTAGGAATAACAGAGATTGTTTGAAGCTCTCCTTCTCTTTCGATTTTTAATCTAACTTGCTTGCCTGCATGTGCCTGAATATATTTTGTCACTGCTTCTGTCGATTTAGCAGCTTGATCATCATAACTTAGAATAATATCATCTTTTTTCAAACCAGCACGTTCAGCAACGCTATCAGGTAGAACATTTAGGATAATAGGAACATGTGGAGGACGCCAAAAGCTCATGCCTGTTTTAGCAAAATAATCTTTGTCATCTGCTAATAATTTAATAGTCGATAGATTAAGCTGTCGTATTAGCTCTTCATTATCTTTCGTTTGAACCTTAATATTTAATTTAGGATCACTAAGATACTCGTGCAATAAGGAAAGACGAACTTCGCTCATGGTCGCTACATCGACATCATTAATCGCCAGTATTTTGTCTTTTTCTTGAAAGCCTGCTTGAGCAGCTGGAGTTCCTTCGATAACAGACCCCACATAAGGTCGCACAGAGTTCACTCCTATCATATAGGTTGCTGAAAAGGCAGCGATGGCAAAGATAAAGTTAAATACTGGTCCTGCTAATACAACCAAAAAGCGTTTCCATACAGGCTGACGATTAAATGCCCTGTGTGCTTCCTCTTTAGGTACTTTACCTTCACGTTCGTCTAGCATTTTAACGTAGCCACCAAAGGGAATCGCTGCAAGGACATATTCAACTTCATCATCTTTTTTTGATTTATAAGTCCATAACGGTTTACCAAAACCAATGGCAAAGCGTAATACTTTTATGTTTAGTTTACGTGCGACCCAAAAATGACCAAACTCATGCACAGCAACTAATATGCCGATTGTTACGACAAAAGAAATAATGGAAATTAAAATATTCATAGATTTTTTTATTTATAACCAAGAAAAAGCCAAATAGACAAAATCACCCCGACCCGTTCTACTAAACATAATATTTTGCTTTATTGTTATGCACCAGCATGAGAAGCTGACCTTTTATTTAGCCATAATTCTGCCTGTTGACGACTGACGCTATCCTGAATAAGAATTTCATCTATCTGCTCAGAAGTACCAGTAATCGACTGTTCTAAAACAGCTTCTATTAATACGGGTATATCTGTAAAACGAAGCTTTTTTCTCAAAAATGCCTCTACTGCAATCTCATTTGCTGCATTTAATGCAATGGTTGCGTTGCCTCCTGACTTATACGCTTCATAAGCCAAACGAAGACAAGGAAAACGTTGAAAATCAGGCTTTTCAAAATCTAATCTTGCAACTTCAAATAAGTCTAATTGCTCTACCCCAGAATTTAAACGTTCAGGCCAAGCCAAACCATAAGCAATCGGTGTACGCATGTCAGGGTTACCGAGCTGTGCCAGTACTGAACCATCATTATAGGACACCATGGAATGAATCGTACTTTGAGGATGTATAACAACCTGAATTTTATCGGGTGTAATATCAAATAACCAACAGGCTTCTATTACTTCAAGCCCTTTGTTCATCATCGTTGCAGAGTCCACTGATATTTTCTGCCCCATCACCCAATTAGGGTGGGCGACAGCTTGCTCAGGTGTTATATCGTGTAAAGTATTTATATCTCTGGTACGAAATGGTCCTCCCGATGCAGTTAACAAAATCTTAGTAACACCTTGTTGTCCAGATACGGGTAAACACTGAAAAATTGCATTATGTTCACTATCAATAGGGAGTAGTGTTGCATTATTTTCATGTAAAGCATCCATAAAAAGCTTGCCAGACATGACTAAGGATTCTTTATTCGCTAACAATACTCGCTTACCTGCTTTAGCAGCAGCAAGGTTAGGAAGTAGACCAGCAGCACCAACAATCGCTGCCATAACATAGTCAACCTGCTCTAACTGGGAGACAAATTCAAGCGAATCTACACCTGATAAGACCTCTATATCATCATCTTTTAAAGCAAGTGATAATTTCTCTGCTGCCTGTTCATCAACCATTACCGCATATTGTGGCTTCCAGCGACGACACTGAGCTAGCATTTTGTCAACATTGAGGTTAGCAGTTAATGCAACAACATGATAAGCATCAGGATGAAGAGACATTACATCTAATGTGTTAACGCCTATGGTTCCTGTTGAACCCAGAATGGTGATTCCTTTACTATTGATAATATTGTCCATTTATAATTTTACTTAGATCGGCAGTTATTAAACACCAACACCACCAATAATTGATAAACCAAGTGTAAACACAGGCAATGCTGCTAATAAACCATCGATTCTATCGAGGATACCGCCATGACCTGGAAGCAAAGTACCGCTATCTTTCTCGTTTGCTTGTCGTTTTAATAAACTCTCATACAAGTCACCAGCAACAGACATTGCAACCGCTAATAAAGAGAGCAAAATAAAGAGAATACTATTACCGAAAGATAAGCCAAAATACCAAACAGCTAGAATAGACCATAAACTAGCACCTAATAAACCACCTTTAAAACCTTCGATTGTTTTACCCGGACTTAAATCAGACGCTAGCTTCGTAACACCTATTGCTTTACCTGCAAAATAAGCACTACTGTCTGCGATTGCGACTAAAAAGATAAGATATAAAACAAGTAGTGGTAGCCTAGCATGTAACTCAAGAAGAGAAAGCCAAGCGGGAATTAATATCAAAAAAGAAGATGCAGGTAACAGCCAAGATCGTCCCTCAAATCCTGTTTTTTCTTTTGTATAGTTAAACAGGAGCATTAAAGCGTATGTCCACCACAATACACCAATAGTAATAAACGACCAATGTAGGCTCTTCCAGATATAACTTGCTACTGCAACAGTTAATAATAATATAACAAGGATATTACGGGAATTATCCGCCTTATAGCCGGTAAGATTAGCCCATTCCCATCCGCCAATACTGATAATAACAACCATCGACACGACAGCGAATAAGGGGCTAGGCAACAATAAAACACCAAGCAAAACACCTAGGGCTAATAGCATACCTGTCATGAGGCGTTGTTTAAGCATCTTTTTTATCCTTCTGTATTTGATCTCCCGTTTTTCCAAAACGACGCTGACGTTGGGAAAAATCATTAATTGCTAGGACTAACTCTTTTTTATTAAAATCAGGCCATAACACATCGGTAAAATATAATTCAGTATAGGCGAGCTGCCATAACAAAAAATTACTAATTCGACGCTCACCACCTGTTCTTATAAATAGATCAGGGTCAGGTATGCCTTGTGTGGCAATAGATTGACTAAATGCTCGCTCGTCGATCTTAACGCCTTCATTCTTATATTGCTCAGCTAATTTTTTTGCAGCTTCTAGTATATCCCAACGACCACCATAATTTGCTGCTATCAATAAACGTAGTCCATTCCCACCAGCTGTCAAGTTTTCAACCTCTTCAACTTTTGACTGAAGTTTTTCAGAGAAAGCACTAAGATCACCAACTAACTGTAAACGCACCCCATTTTTAGCTAAAGATTTTGCTTCTTTTTTTAAAGCGGACATAAATAAATTCATTAAGCCCTTTACTTCATCTTCGGGACGACGCCAATTTTCACTGCTAAAAGCAAATAAGGTGAGGTATTTTACACCTAAGGCATTACAGGTTTTAACTACCTCACGAACTGTTTCTAACCCTCTATGATGCCCAAATAGTCGAGGTCGATACTTTGCTTTCGCCCAACGTCCATTACCATCCATTACAATAGCAATGTGTTGAGGTACCACCCTATTTTTTGGCTTATTATTTGCCATCACGCCCCCATTAAATACTTTATCCTTGGCTACTTAAATTAAGAATATATTAATTTAGTCGCCTCATTATGAAAACTATTTTATATTTATTAATATGTTAAGGTCTTGTTTCAACAATACCATGCACACAATTAGAAGGTTAAACTTCCATTAATTCTTTTTCTTTTTTCTCAACCTGTGCATCTACTTCTTTTACATATTTATCGGTAATCTTCTGAATCTCACCTTGAGCTCTACGCTCATCATCTTCAGAGATATCTTTATCGCGTTGTAGTGATTTAAAATCTGAGTTTGCATCACGACGAATATTGCGGATCGCAACCTTAGTACTTTCACCTTCACTTTTAACAACCTTAACTAAATCTTTGCGGCGCTCTTCGGTTAAAGGCGGCATCGGCACACGAATAACAGTACCAGCACTCATTGGGTTTAAACCTAAATCAGAAGTCATTATCGCCTTCTCAATAACAGGCACTAAAGGAGCCTCCCATACTGAAATACTCAAAGTACGCGCATCTTCAATAGAGACATTGCTGACTTGATTAAGGGGTACTTGACCACCATAATAGTCAACGGTTATATGATCTAATATACTAGGATGGGCGCGCCCCGTGCGTATCTTTGTTAAATCTACCGCTAAAGACTCGATAGATTTTTTCATTCTATCTTCAGCATCTTCAATAATTTCATTAATCATAACTTATTACCTCTAAAATTTTAGGAGTGCGTGCAAGATATGCTCTATAATTAGAAACATAAGCACCCAAATCAAATTCAATCTAACAAAATTTTATTCCCTATTTTTTGATATTCAAGGTATTGCTACGGGCAGAATAAGCTATATGAGCAAAATAAAAAATGAAGAAGATCAGAAAATAGGAGCTAAATTATTAGATTAATATTGCACAAATACTGGTCTCTTATGAAAGCAAGACTCTTGTCCCAACAGACTCTCCCGCAATAATGGCGGATAAAGCTCCTTTATCAAACAATTTAAAAACACCTAATGACATTTTATTTTCGCGACAAAGTACCATTGCAGTTAAGTCCATCACCCCAAGCTCTAAGCTAATCGCTTCATCATAGCTTAACGTATCATAACGCTTGGCATCTTTATTTTTCTCTGGATCAGAGTCGTAAATACCATCGACCTTTGTTGCTTTTAATAATAAATCTGCTTGTATCTCTATAGCACGTACACTTGCAGCAGTATCTGTCGTAAAATAAGGGTTTCCTGTGCCCGCCGCAAAAATTACCACATCCCCATTAGCCAAATAATCCCTTGCCTGCATTGCAGAGTATGGTTCTCCGACTTGGTCGATTGCTAAAGCTGACATGACATGACATTTTACACCTTGCTTAATGATAGCATCTTGCATAGCCAACGCATTCATGACTGTTGCAAGCATTCCCATTTGATCGGCATTAACACGATCTATGCCGCTTTGCGCTAAGCCTGCCCCCCTAAAGATATTACCACCACCGATGACTAAGGCTAATTCCACACCTTTTTTTTGCTCTTTTGCAACATCGGTTGCTGTTTGTTTTAAAATATCAGGGTCAATTCCAAAATCGAACCGACCCATTAAGGCTTCACCACTTAATTTTAGCAAGACACGTTGTGCCGCTTGATAATTAGACATCTTATAAGAATCTCTTTATTATTTAATACTAATGAACTAGGAACAACAAGTTCCTGACTAAATGTCCAAGGAATACGCACAAAATTTTATCTAGCATGGAATTTCCCATTCCTACTCCTATCATCTCAAGTGCATAGCGAGGCTACACAACAAGAGAAACAGGTAGAACAACAAGGTATCTGATTATTGAAATTGTCTTATGCGTGTTCTCGAGTATAGGCAAAAAAAAGGAGCGTTTCTACGCTCCTTTTTTATTTTCACAAAGGCTTTTACAGGCTTTATTCGTTTGAACTACCAACTTGTGCCATTACTTCAGCGGCAAAGTCTTCTTGCTTTTTCTCAATACCTTCACCTACTTCATAACGTACAAAACTAGCAACTTCTGCACCTGCATTTTTAAGTAGCTCGCCAACTGTGATATCTGAATTTTTAACAAAATCCTGACCGAGCAACGTAATTTCAGAAAGGTATTTTTTAATACGACCTTCAACCATCTTTTCAATAATATTAGCTGGCTTACCGCTTCCTTCTGCTTGGGCAATAAGAATTTCTTTTTCTTTGGCTAGCTCATCCGCTGGAACATTTTCCTCGGCAACACAAAGAGGACGACTTGCTGCTATATGCATCGCAATATCTTTCCCAAGTGTTTCATCACCACCCGTCATTGCTACTGCAACACCAATACGAACACCATGATTATAGGCAAATATTTGTCCTTCACTAGATGAGAGCAATTCAAAACGACGCACTTGAATATTTTCCCCGATTTTAGCGACTAAGCTAGCTCGAACCTCCTCAACACTTTCGCCACTATCAAGAGGCAAAGCAGATAAAGCAGCAATATCTGCTGGCTTATCAGCAAGAACACGAGCAGCTACAGCATCGACAAATGTAACAAAATTCTCATCTTTTGCTACAAAATCTGTCTCACAGTTAACTTCAACAATTGCAGCTTCTTTACCATCCTCTGAGATTGAAATAACAACTTTACCATCTGCTGCTACACGGCTTGATTTTTTATCTGCTTTTGCAGCACCTGACTTACGCATCACATCGATAGCAGCCTCTAAGTCGCCATTAGTTTCAACAAGTACTTTTTTACAGTCCATCATTCCTGCACCAGTACGTTCACGTAACTCTTTTACCATTGCTGCTGTAATAGCCATATTAAATATTTCCCAAAACTTTATATATTACACAGTTGATTTAATCTAGATAACACTTTGCACTAGCTAACGACAATTAAGCAATCACTACCACACGGTTATAAATCAACCAACTAACTCACGAAAACAAAACATTTCAAACGTGAGTTTTTTAGAATTTAAATCGCAATTAAAACTCGCCAACCTCACTAAAGGTATAATTTATGATCCTAAAGCAATATCTGACGAGCTAATACTAACAAACCATCTGGTTTTATTACTTAAGACTCTGTCGCTTCTTCAACTTTTGCCGCGGGCTCTTCAGACTTAGGAGCCTCTGCGGCTGCTTCCTCCTTTGCTGGAGCTACTTGCTGTTGGGCAGCGGCCTCCATATCTGCTGCGGTAGTTGCTGAACTTAAGTGACCATCTGCAATTGCATCTGCCATTGCCGTGGTATAAAGCTGAAGCGCACGAATAGCATCGTCATTTCCTGGGATAACATAATCAATATCATCTTGAGAATTGTTTGTATCAACAACACCAATAATTGGAATGCCTAATTTTTTAGCTTCTTTTACTGCGATATCTTCATGCCCCACATCAAGAATAAAGAGCGCATCTGGCAATGACTTAAGGTTTTTTATACCACCTAGTGTCTTCTCTAGCTTTTCTTGCTCACGAGACAACATTAGCGCTTCTTTTTTACCTAAGCGATCCATAGAGCCATCGTGTTGCATTTTTTCTAAATCGTGCAAACGGCGTACTGATTGCTTAACTGTTTTATAATTAGTTAACATTCCACCTAACCAGCGAAAATTAACATATGGCATCTTACAACGAATAGCTTCTTCTTTAGTGGTGTTTTGTGCGGCACGTTTAGTACCTACAAACATTATCTTGCCACCTTTTGCCGCGATTTTACCAGCAAAGTTTAACGCATCGTTAAACATAGGTAGTGTTTTCTCAAGATTGATAATGTGAATTTTATTGCGTGCTCCAAAAATATACTCTGCCATTTTTGGATTCCAATAGCG
Source organism: Thiotrichaceae bacterium (assembly GCA_027009095.1). Lineage (GTDB taxonomy): Bacteria > Pseudomonadota > Gammaproteobacteria > Thiotrichales > Thiotrichaceae > JAGLBW01. The sequence goes on along the minus strand of JALVDG010000182.1, from coordinate 256 downwards.
AGTTTGATGCCCAAAATGAACACCAGCCTCTAACATTTGACGCATTGTTACTTTTACCATGATACTTTCCTTTTACGGGTTAGAACCTCCGCATACCCCATCTAGCAACCAATTCACTTACCCTAACGTAATGTAAACTAGCACCCTGCTATATGTGTCGATATACGTGTGAAATAGGCGAATAGGATCTACAATGATTACCTCGCCCTCAAATTATTTACGAATACAAAAAAATATTGCGCGCGCTTTATACCAT
>JALVDG010000181.1 GCA_027009095.1 Thiotrichaceae bacterium | reverse complement strand
TAAATGCCTTGGTAAGCTTAACCTCCTTAGAAAGCGGTACTGTTGCATACACGGGGATACCTGTAATACTTTCAAGTTTTTCAGGATCTTCTACCATTTGATGCAATGCTTTACGTAAAAACACAACTAATATACCGAACATTCCTCCTAAGAGCGCACCCAACGTTATTATTAACATTTTTTTTGGTTTCACAGGCTCATCATAAGTAACCGCAGTATCTACAATATAAGCATTACCTACGCTACTAGCTTTTGCTATTTTATACTCTTGTATATTATTTAACATTTGATGATAAATTTCATTTGTCACCTTAAAATTACTTTCAAGCTTAAGTAGCTCCTGCTGTTTTTTAGGTAATTGTGAAATTTTTGATAAGGTTTTTCTCTTTCGTTGTTGTAATTTTTTTTCTTGAGAAAAAATTACTTTCATACTTGGATGATTACTCGTATATTTCAAACTGAGCTCATCTTTTTGCAAAGACAATTGCTGCAATTCGGTATCTATTTTTGCGACAAGTTCTAATATATTCTGTGTTTCCACAGACATATCTGCTGTATGATTAAGCGTTCTATATGCACTCAACTTAGCCTCAGCCTTATCAACATTATCTTTTACTGGCTTTATTTGTTTTTCAAGAAACTTAAGCGCACTATCTGCCTCCTCCGCGCTTCGAGATTTATTTTGAGTAACATAGGTATTAGCGATATGCTCTATAATTTTACTTATAAGCGTTTTATCTTCGCCCTGAATAGACAAACTAATCATGCCCGTCTTTTTGCCTTTTTCAGAAACTGAAATACTTTTCTGTAGATCTTCAATAGCTTGCAACCTTGATTTTTTCATCAAGGTATAATGAGTCTGAGGGAGACCAATAATCTCCGTAATATATACTTTTATTGCGTTATCTTTTGAGGAAGAAAACTGCCCTATTTTTCCCTTTAATAAAAGCTTTCCTTCAAAAAAAACTTCGTATAAACCATCCTTCTTCAAGACAAGAGTAAGTGGTTTATTTAACATTTCATTAGGGACTTCTAAACGAGAAACTCGTATAGCTTCATTTCCCCACGCATATTGAGCCATGAAATTATCGAAAACACTCCAAACAGGGGGTAATTTATCGCTTTTATCTGGGCTTAAAAAATGTTGATGTAAATTTCCCAGTAAAGGTATTTTTTTAGGAATAGCAACAATATCTAGTTTTAAGCTTTCTACGGCCTGCCCTAATACCTTTCTGGACTTAATTAATTCTAATTCGGTAGCAACGGAAGAGTCTCCTCCTCCCATTCCCATTCCAGCGAGATCTGCAAGCCCAGGCACTCCTGATTTTTTTTCTTCAATTTGAAGCAAAGTATCAGCTTTGTAGATAGGTAGCTGACCATAAGCATAAATAAAAGCCAATATTGTAGTCATTAAACTAAAAAAAAGAATCTGCCACTTCCCATCCAGTAGCGTATGGATAAGCTCTAGCAGATCAATTTCATCATCATCTGATTGACTTTTTTGTGCTTGCTCTTGGTTGCTCATAAAATATTATCTGCTGTTTTATTCATAAGTACTCAGCTTGCACTCTATTTTGCCCAATTTCCATGTTAAAAGTGCTTCATTTATACCGATAAACTTCCGCCCTTTTGCCTTGAGCTCGAACAAAATAGAGCACGGTCTAAGCAGTTACTGATTATGCTGAATAGTTACGTTTATTAAAGCTTATTTTTCCACGACTCTAACCCTGATTCTATCAGAGATAAAGCCTCCTCAAAGGCTTCAGGACCTTGTTTATAAGGATCAGGAACTTCCTGATTATTATTCCATTTACCAATTAAGTGTACTTTACCTCTAGCCTCAGGAAATTTCTCTTGAATAGCATCAATATGCCTCTGCTCCATTGTTAAAATTAAATCTGATGTAGAAACTAAAACAGTATTTATTTGTTGAGCACAGTGATCATGTAGATTTATACCTTTTTTATCCATTAGCTGAATAGACATTGGATCAGCAGGTTTGCCAACCAAAGCGCCTATACCAGAAGAATAAACATTCAAATCTGGCTTGTAATCTTGCAGCAATACTTCTGCCATAGGACTACGACAAATATTTCCAATACAAACCACCATTATATTTTTAAACATATTATTATCTCGCCAAGTTATCAATTGATGTAGCAGAGTTCAAGGATGGTAATATTTGACTTATTACACGATTCCAACGAGATATCGGTGCGGCAGTAACATAAACAATATCTCTTTCTTTTAAAGCAAATTTCTCTGCTAATATCATTGAGTGTATTGATTTCAATTCTAACTGATAGACAATGGGAATTGCGTTTGAAGAACGAGGATTACTGCGAACTACAAATATTCCCTTTGCATTAGCAGTATCTTCATTTATTCCGCCTCTATCACTTAATGCCTCTGCTAGTGTTGCACCATACTCATCCAATAAAATAGTTCCAGGTTGTTTAACCTCGCCTAAAACAAATATTTTTTTCAGTCTTTCAGGATCATCTTGCTTATCCATTTGTTGCTGTTGCTTAGGGAGAAACACATGTAAAGCATCTCCTCCTCGAAGCACATAATTTTGACTCTTATCCCCTCTTTCAAAAAGAGCTTCTAAACTAATTTGAATTTTGTTTTTATTCGCTGTCGTCAACAAAGCCCGCTTAGGTAACACCGTTATTTCCATTCCATTTGAACCAGAGGAACCGTAAGTAATTTTATAGTTATCAGAGCCATATGATTTGCTTTTATTTCGATCCACTCCATTTTTTTTCACTATTAATTGTTTTAAGCCCCCTGCTTTGGCTATCGCATCCCGAACGGTCAGAGGAGTATCATTTATTTCAAGCACTCCTGGCTGCATGACTTGCCCAGAAATATATGCACGCTGACTTCTATATGCAGCTATCGAAACTCCAACTTGAGGATCGGTTATATATTTTGCTAGTTTTTTAGTTAGCTCCAATCTAACCTGTTCTGTCGTTCTTCCTGCTGCTTTAATTCTACCTGCATAAGGGAAGAAAAAATAACCATCACGATCTACTTTATGTCCTGCAGCAGTGGGAGATCTAAATTCACCCGCAGGTATGGTGAGTTCAGGTTGCCCCCAGACAGTAATACTTAAAATATCTTGGGCGCCTATCGTATAGGTATATCCACCTGTACCTCGTGCATGACCTCTCACATAGAAATGCTTCTGTTTAGGCCGCATTCTCAACTTGTATTTTTTTCTATTATGACGAGACAAATGAGTAATATTA
>JALVDG010000180.1 GCA_027009095.1 Thiotrichaceae bacterium | reverse complement strand
CCGTACTAGGCTAACACCACTACTGATTGCACCGCATTAAACGAATTAATTGCAATGAATATCGCCGATACTCTCTTCTGTCAGAGTCACCACATCCTAGTACTAAAATCATTGACAAAATTCATTTCGAAAAAGCACTAAAACACAATTTAAGACCGTGTTTTACTCGTTTTTCAAGCAAATATGAATAAAGTCATACATAAAAACGCGGAATATTGCTCCGCAAAGAACGTGCATGAAATAAGTTCGACAACCATAACGCAGAATGATTGTCTCAACTTGGATGATTTAAGATCATCAAATTGGAACAATCAGGCTAGTTAGCTTGTCAAACTTATTTTATACGCGCTCCAAAGTAAGCTCGGACTGTAAACTGACTGCTTTCTTCAAAAAAGATATAGGTTTAATGCTGAGATTCCTAAATTAAAACACACAGCGGGTAACAAGAGCCGCAGGAATCCAAAATGAATATATTAATAATAGATGATCATCAATTATTTGCTGAAAGTCTAAAAATGTTGCTACAAAATCTTGATTCATCAATGACTATAGCTTGCACACAAAGCGCATCGGAAACGATAGAGCACCTGAAAAATACTCATACTCACCCAGATCTTATTATACTTGATGTTAACCTGCCGGGGATTAATGGCTTTTCTCTTATGCATCGGTTCCAAAGTTTAGATATTTGGTCTCCTGTGCTTATCCTTTCTGCGACAGAATCCCCCTCAATAATAAAAACAGCGATCGAAAGTGGAGCTACTGGGTTTATTGCAAAGTCTTGTAATAGCGCATCTTTAGTAAACGCTATTAATACGGTTATGAGAGGAGAGATATATACCCCTAATACTACATATCAATCTGACAATAAGGACTCTCCTTCTTCTGAAGATGGTTTTTCACATATCACTAACCGACAAAAAGAAATCTTACATCTACTAGCACAAGGATTAATTAATAAACAAATAGCCAGTGAACTAGGCATTTCTGCGAATACCGTAAAAGCACACTTATATGAAATATTTCGTAGTTTAAATGTTAGAAACCGTACTTCAGCAGTAAAAGTGGCATTAAGACAAGGCTTAATAAATCAGTTATGAAGCAACCTACGTAATACCATTTTAAACTCTCCATGCTTTAATGGCTTATGCAATAAAGGTAAGCCATATGAGATTGCTTCTTGAAGCCTTTCGGGTGCTGTATCTCCTGTGATTAAAAAAGCGGGCAATTTATAACCCGATAATATTTCAAAGCGCTGTATTACATCGATACCTGTAACATTATTGGGTAGGCGATAGTCAGCAGCAATCACATCAATAGAGCTTGCTAGTTTTTTATTTTTTGCAATTTGCTCTACATCTTCGATGCCATTCGCAGTTACTACATTATATCCCCAAGATTCTAACGCTAATTTCGCAGCCTTACATACTGTTTTATTATCATCAACGAGGAGTACCGTGTACTTTCTAGCTTCTTCCCAGCTAAATGGTAGCATCTCAGCAGATGGTTCTAGACAAGGTGCTTCTGGCAAAGACGACAAAGGGATTGATATTGTAAAGACGCTACCACGACCATATACAGATGAAAGCGATAAAGGATGATCCAATAACTTCAATACACGCTGACTAATGGATAAACCCAGCCCTAAGCCTTTGTCCATATCACGCTCATGATTTCCTAGCTGTAAAAATTCTCGATATATTTTCTTATGATTTTTTTGCTCGATACCAATACCTGTATCCCATACTTGAACCTTAACCACTTCACCATGAATGCGAACAGACACTAATACCCCGCCTTTAGATGTATATTTAATGGCATTATCAATAAGATTCATAATCGCGTTTGATAACAAAGAAGGATCACTATCTATATAACAATCGCGCAAATGGAGTCGCAACTGCAAGCCTTTCTGCTTTGCAGATAAACGATAGTTATCCGCAATATTACTCAATAGAGCAACCAAGTCTATACGTTCTATTTGAGGCTCAATAACATCTGCATCCAATTTAGAGACATCCAACAAAGACCCCAACAAATGATTAAGCGAGTCATTTGCATTACGCACTAAACCTAAAATAGACTTTCCTTTCGCAGTTGTTATCTGAGACTCTAAGGCATCGGTTAATAACGACAAGGAGTGAATAGGTTGCCTTAAATCATGACTAGCTGAAGCTAAAAAGCGTGACTTATCTTGATTCGCCTTGATAGCAACCTCTTTTTGCTCCTCTAAGGCTAATGTTTGCCGTCTTAATGTTTCAACCAAATCTTCATTTTCAAAGCGGATTTTCAAAGAGTCAGAAATAGAGCGATATACATTATGGCTAATCGCAATAACAGCCAATATTCCCATCAATAATGTTAAAGCTATCCATAAAAAAGACTCATTATCATCGCCCATTAGCAGTATTGAAATAGGCAATATACTAATGACAGCATAGATGGGAAATGCCCATCGAATATAAGACAATGAAACAGCCGAACCTATTACTATGCCAAATAGATACATTAGAAGGTAAACTAGATGTATCGTTGAATCTGGTGTGAAAAATAAAACACCTGCTGCTCCCCAAAAAATACCAGACACAACAGGGTAAAAGTAAAAGTATCTTTTCTCATTAACCGTAGGGCTACGATGTTGTAACTGCTCGAGAAGATAGTTCGAATGATACAAGCGCCCTAGCCAATAAAGCGTTAAAAAACCAAACCATAGCAATAGTATATGTTTAGGAACTGCTCCCCATAGCGTTACAATCAAACCCAATGAGCTCAAAATACTCCCAATGAACATAAATCTAGACTGCTCTTGCAATAGTAAGAAACGAGCATTTTCAATTTTTTCTTTTACTTGCATACAAACAATCCACAATAAGCGTCTTAATTACTTTACATTACCTCTGTTTGAGCACTTATTAAAGATTAAGGGGCAACTGGAAATATTTTACAAACCATAAAAACAATATACTAAAATAACAAACGAATGGTTTTTCTATAATACAGGTGCTCCCCTAGTACACACAAATCAATAAGTCAAAAATAAATATTAGACTATTTCAGATATTACTTGATTCAACTTCTATCATATGGTTATATGGGGATCAGTTTAATTTATAGCGAATAACAATACTCTATAAATTAAATTAATTGATGTCGACGGAAGGTTAGCAGAAAAGAATTAATGTTCATTTCCAGTTAGGCTTCTTAAGCTTAGACTAAAAATAAAAAACGACCGTATTGCTCAAAGTATTTAGAGACACATACAGAGTCGGGATAAATAATAATTATAAAAAACGACGTTATTCCCTCCCCCAATCACAATAGGCTACAAAAGGAAATAACGAATTACCAATTCGAAGTATATAAGGTAAACGAATGTACAGACTTAATTTATCTGACGCACGCCACCTTGTTTCGCGCGTTGCATTAGGGCAAGAATGGACTGGGACTAAGGCTTTAGAGGGGAAATCCCGAGCGGAGGCTGTCAGCATATTATTGCACCCTGAAAAAGTCCGCACACCTGCGCCACCAAAACTAACCCCTTGGACAAAACTCAATAGAATGAGTCTCAAAAATGGCAATGGTAAGCGCAAGGCTCGTAAACAAATGATGCGAGAGAATGACCTTTTGAAGCAATGGATGGTAAAAAATCTTTTAACTTCTAGAACCCCTGTCAACGAACGTATGACAATGTTCTGGCATAACCACTTTACCTCCTCTCTCGAAAAAGTGGAGTACCCTCATTTAATACATCAACAAAGCCTGTTCTTACGCAAGAATGCGATGGGTAGCTTTTCTCATCTCTTAAAAAGCATTGCTAAAGACCCCGCCATGCTCGTTTATCTTGATGGCTCTAAAAATGTTAAGGGCAAAGCTAATGAAAACTTTGCTCGAGAGCTACTTGAGTTATTCACCTTAGGGCGAGGACATAACTATACCGAAGCAGATATACGTGCAGCTGCAATAGCATTTACAGGCTGGGGCGTTAATATGGATAAAGGCACTTTCCACTATGATGCCAGCAAACATGACAATACCCCTGTCACCTTCTTAGGCACACCGAACATTACAAATGGTGATCAAATTATCGATGTTTTATTAAAACATCCTCGTACTGCTGTCTATATTGCTGAAAAAGTGTGGAAAGAGTTTGTCAGTGATAGCTATCCAGACCCACGTGTAACGCGACGATGGGCTAATGTCTTTAGAAACTCCAATTACAGCATCAAAGCACTGATGAGCGAAGTATTAAATAGCGAGACATTTTGGTCAAAAAGATATCGTGGCAATATGATCAAGTCTCCTATAGACCTTGTTATTGGAACATTACGCACGCTACCCTTTGCAAAATTACCAAGCAAAGAGCTAGCGCATATACTTAGTTTATTAGGTCAAGACCTTTTCGACCCCCCTACAGTAAAGGGTTGGGATGGTGGTAAAAGCTGGATTGACACCCAAACGCTATTGGTACGCACCTCTTTGCTAAATAAATTAACTCGTCATACACGCGCTCAGGCTTATATTTCGAAAAAACTTCCTAATACAACAGGCAAAGAAGTCGTTGACTGGTTGTCACCTGTCACTCCTGTACTCCCATTACCAACACACCCTGGAAAACTACGCCTAGTACGGGCGCTTATTCTTGATCCAACTTACCAGCTTAAATAAGGCAATAACAGCATGAACCGACGTGACTTTTTAAAATACGCCAGCTTAACGCCGCTCGCGGGAATGATTCCCTCTGTTTTAGCTAGCAATCCTAATTTATCAATCAATTCACAGAATAAAAAAATATTATTATTGATTGAATTAAAAGGCGGCAATGATGGCTTAAGCACTCTTATCCCAAAAGGAAATAAAGAGTACGAAAAACTACGCCCAACACTCGCAATACGCCCTCCTGAAAATATGCACTTAGACAAGGGGCTATATCTTAACCCTTACCTAAAAGACATAAAATATCTATGGAATAAAGGTGATATGGCTTGGATCCAAGGAGTAGGTTACCCTAATTCTGACCGATCTCACTTCCATTCGATAGATGTTTGGAATACTGCATCGACAAACTCTAAAGATGCAAGTGGCTGGTTAACTAAAAGTGGACTGCCCAACTCACCTAATATACTTAACGGTATTATTGTTGGAGATGATCGCATGGGACCTTTTGCAGGAAAAAATGGTCGTGCGGTTGCGATGGAAAATCCTAGAACTTTCCTTAGACAGACTAAGTACCTTAATAGAGACCAGTACAGAGCTCCTAATGATTCATTAGCACACTTATTGTCAACACAGAATCAAATCATCTCTGCTGCTGATTTATTAACCTCAAGACTAAATCAAAGTCCTCGTCGCTACGCCCGTTTTCCTAATAGTGCTTTTGGTCGTAATTTAGAACAAGTGACACGTCTCATTACAAGTGGCGTTCATTTACCTGTGTTTAAAGTAACACTTGAGGGTTTTGACACTCATGCAGGACAAAAAGATATACATAACAACCTGATGCATCATCTAGGTGGTGGTTTAGCAGCATTCCATAAAGCAATGGCTGCTGCGAGATTATGGGATAATGTACTTGTTATGACATACTCAGAGTTTGGTCGTCGTGTCGCAGAAAATTCTAGCCAAGGAACTGATCATGGTTCTGCCTCTGTTCAACTCGTACTGGGCGGTCGTGTCAACAAAGGCATTTACGGTAAAGCACCTAGCCTAACTCATTTAGACGATGGAGATTTAATTCCTAATATTGATTTTCGTCAAGTATATGCCACCATTTCTCAACGCTGGTGGAGACGTTCTAATCCATGGAGCAAACGATATCATCCAATAACCTTTGTTTAGTAGATAAAAGCAATAACTACAGGAAAGGTCGTGTGATTAAATTACACGACCTTTTTTAATATTAAGATGACTAATAATAATCAATAGAACAAAATAAACTTAATCTGGTATTTTTTATTGTGAGTACCAGCACTGTCTTAGGTTATAATACCACCATACAAATCCCATAGAATCCATAGGAATTCAAATATGCTATTGCCAAGCAATCCACTTGAAAAAGCCCTGTTTAACTCAGCTTCTGATGAATCTCAAACGACTAAATTCTATGATCTCTTAATGAAGTCCTCGATTTTTCTACTGGGAACCGTTAAAGGTAAAAAAAATGGCACCTTTAATATTAATAATGATCAAGAATTTGATATTCATCACTGGGAAAAAAATGACGATAAAAGTCCTATTATTCCTTTTTTCACCTCATTACAAACGCTACAACAAGCGATTCCTGATGATTCTCCTTACTTAGAAATGCCCACGACTGTCTTTTTTGAAATGACGCTGGGCGTATCACTGGTACTTAATCCTAATACTGATTATGGTCTAGAATTTGACCCTGATGATGTATCCATTCTACTGAACTCCGATCTGGATGACGGGGAAGAAGAATTTGATTTTGATCCCGAAGAAGAAATGAGTATCGGTAAATTAAAATCATTCCCTCAAGGGTTATGTAAAGCAATGACAAATGCATTTTCTCATTACCCTGAAATAGAGACTGCCTATCTAGCAAGTATTTATGTACCATCGGAAGATAGAGAGCCACATTTATTAGTTGGCATACAGGGTAAAGGAGAACTGGATAATATTATCGAAAAAATTTCAAACACTATTACTCCCGAAGATAATGACAGTGATTATGAAATATTTGACTTCTATGTTGTTACAGAAGATGACCCTGAAGGTATTAGCCAGTTCTTAATAGAAGAAAATACCGCTTTTTATCAGGCATCATCAACTAAAGTACATTAAGTCCCTTACAACCTTACAATCAGGCTTTCCCCCCCATACACAACAGGAAAACCAAGCCTGTAAAAACTTAAGGATTACGATAACCTCGCAAATACATCCACTCAAAAAAGCGTTTAGCCACATGCAATAAACGACATGGTGGCAACAATATCGTGCGTTTTTCATTACGGAACACTAAAGTTCCTTTATTTAATGAGTCAATAATACAAGCAAGTTCAAACTTAAAGGTATGGCTTGCTGACTTTCCTTCAAACTCATCCATTAAATTATTAACCGCCGCTACTGCTTGCAAATCTGCCATATGCGCTTGTTTAGGTTGCCAATCAGGACCTGGGTAACTGCCTGAATCACCCGCAACGTATACATGCTCCATTGATTCAACTTTACAATGCTTTGTTGCCTGAATAAGACCTCCTGCACTCAAAGGAAAACCTGATTCTGCTGCAAATGCAGGCCCTGTCATTCCAGGCATAAATAAAATTAAATCAGCATCTATTTCAGCCCCTTCAGTAATCACTTTATTAGCCTCAAAACCTTTCATTTTATGACCAAGATAGGCTTCTATATTACGCTTTTTGATTTCACCTAAAATACCTTTTACTGCTCCTTCTCCTAATCGCTTACCAGGTTTTGGCGCAGGATTAAAAAAGACAATTTTAAACTTATCTCGCCTTCCCTCTTGGCGTAATTGAGTATCTAAACCAAACAATAACTCAAACATTGGTCCGCCACGCATTGCAGAAGGCTCTTTAGGATTTCCACCAAAGCCTAGCGCTATCGTACCGCCATCCATCTCTTTAATTTGGTCTCGCATTTTTTCTGCGGCAGAGATTCCTTCACAAATAGTAATAACATTCTCAATTCCAGGAAGCTTTTTTATAAAGCGCCCACCACTTGCCACTAATAGCGCATCATTAGCGATTTCACCTTTTTCAGTCACTACCGTGCGTCCACCATCCTTAATAAGTTGCACACTACCTGCTTGGTAATTTACGTTATGTTTAGCAAAGAAGGCGGTAAGATCAATACGCAAGTCATCCCCTGTACGCTTTCCTGATGGAATCCAAATCAGGCTGGGCATATAAATAAATTCTGCTTTAGGAGCAACTAATGTAATATCTACTTCTTGAGAGCGCTTACGTAAAGTCTTGATAGCAGTAAGTGCAGCAAAGCCTGCACCGATAATTGTAATTTTTTTTGACAAAATTCTTCTCCTCATTAAATCTTTAAATATCCTGCTGCTTACACCTATACACCACAGGGAATATATAGAACGCAGTGTAGCTTGATTTAAAAGCATCTTATATAACAAATCGCAATCTAAGCTTGTAAAATCATCTTATTTTCCTATCTGTAATATTACTCTCAAGCTTATTTTTAGCTCACTGTGATGTCGTCAGTTTTAGTAGCCATTTAATGATAACGATTTTTTCTTATGATCATTCAATTATTAGCAATTTACCGCTCATCTATTAATCAATAACAATCATCAAGAAAAAAGTTTAATATTTAACCAAAAAAAACTTGACTAAACCCATTAGTATATTATCATATACTTATATTTATTATTTAACACGTACATTTTTCAAACACAAAGCTAGGATATAATCTCATGAAATTACAAACAATCACTTTTGCTGCTCTTATCGCTCTTTCTGGAACTGCTTCTGCTAACTGGTTCGATGGTTCTAATAACGGTACAGGTTCTGCTAACGGTACTGGAAATGCTGCTTCTGACGTTAAAGGCGACGTAGCAGGAAAAGGAAATGGTGCTGCTCAAGGCAACGGTTGGGGAACAGGTAAAGGCGACGCATCTGGTAACGTAGATTTTAGCATCAATTTTAAAGGTAAAGGCAACACTAACATGGATACTAAAGGTCAAGTTGCTGGCGATACTAAAGTTGACGGAAACGGAACAGCTAACGGTGCAGGTAACGGGAACGTAGCAGGTAACGGTACAGCTAACGCTTCAGGTACTAATTCACAGAATGGCAACCTTCAGAATCTAAACAATAATGGTTTTGCTCCTGCTGGATACGGATATGCTCCTCGTGGTGTAGCTCCTGTTGCTACCATGGCTCAAATGAAGGCAGCACTACAAGCCCAAATTCAACAAGCTACTGCTATGCTAAAGCGTATCGAAGCTCAAGAAGCAGCTTCTGCCACAGCAGCTAAGTAATGATTAGAGATTAATTTCTAATTCAAAAGCCCGCTTTATTTATTTAGAGCGGGCTTTTTTATTTGATATATTTAGAATATGAATCTTCAGGCTATCCTCGCTTTTGCATAAAGTGTTTATAGCTTTCTGCATACTCTTTTGACTCTTTAATCATAAAGTCTTCAAACTGCTTAGCCGCTGGCAATAAGCGTTTACTCTTTCTTTTTACAATGTGCCAATAACGTTTAATTGGTAGTTGATTTACATCTAAAATAACTAATTTATTTGCTTCTAATTCCAACTTTATACTGTGTAACGACACTATACCTAATCCTAAACCTGCAATAACCGCATGCTTGATGGCTTCGTTACTTCCCATCTCCAATGTACTTTTTAGCTCCTCCCCTCTTTCTTTAAAAAATAATTCAATCGCAGCTCTTGTGCCTGAACCTTCTTCTCGAACAACAAACTCGTGCTGTGCAATATGTTTAAAAGGAATCGATGATTTATTAGCACAAGGATGATCAACAGGAGCAATTACAAGCAATGGATTCGAAATCAAACGCTCGGAAACAAGGTCTAATTTAGGTGGAGGCTCTCCCATTAACACAAGATCAGGCTCAAAATTTTGTAATTGCTGCACCAATCGTTCTCGATTAGTAATTTTAAGAGCAACTTTTATGCCTTTATTTTCTTTTGAAAAACAGGCGATCATCTGGGTAATAAGGTGATTAGCTGTTGTCGCGGCAGACACCTTAATTCGCCCGCGATGTAAATCCTTAACCTCATGTATTGATTCAATTAAATCATCATAATTTGCGGTTAATTGACGACTGTAATGATAAACCCCCCGCCCCTCATCGCTTAAAACAATCCGCTTCCCCCGCCTCTCAAAAAATACAATTCCTGTATTATTTTCTAGCTGCTTCATTTGCATGGAAACAGCAGGTTGGGTCATATGTAATTGCTCTGCGGCTAAGGAATAGCTACCTGATTGAACAACCGCTTCTACTATTTGTAATTGTCTAATAGTGATATGCATAATAATTATTATAAGGTTTTCTTATATAAAATTAAATTAAAACATCTTTTACTTATTAATAATTTCCGTATAGTGTGTGTTCAGGTTTAGTTAATGCTTTATTTTTGAGCATTTATATAGATGCTTTATAAAGCGATCTATTCACATTATTTTTATTACAAAAGGAGTTCCAAATGGATCAATCTGGTCGTTATGCAGATTTAAGTCTTGATGAAGATACGCTAATTGCGGAAGGTAAACATATCCTTGTTGCCTATACTATGGAGCCAGCTGCAGGTTACGGATATTTAGCAACAGCTGCTCATTTTGCAGCTGAGTCTTCAACAGGTACTAATGTAGAAGTTTCTACTACTGATGATTTCACTAAAGGCGTTGATGCTTTAGTTTATGAAATTGACGAAGCCAAAGGCATTATGAAGATTGCCTATCCAAATGAATTATTTGATCGTAATGTAACAGATGGTCGTGCAATGATCGTTTCCTTCCTTACACTTACGATTGGTAATAACCAAGGCATGGGGGATGTTGCGAACGCGCAAATGTTTGATTTTTATGTGCCACCTGCAATGTTGGCATTATTTGATGGTCCTTCTAAATCTATTAACGATCTTTGGGCACTGCTTGGTCGCGATTACAATAACGGTGGTTATATTGCTGGTACAATCATCAAGCCTAAGCTTGGTCTACGTCCTGAACCGTTTGCAGAGGCTGCATATCAATTCTGGCTCGGTGGTGACTTTATTAAAAATGATGAGCCTCAAGGAAACCAAGTTTTCTGTCCTATGAAAAAAGTGCTTCCGCTTGTACATGATGCGATGAAACGTGCCCAAGATGAAACAGGGGAAGCTAAATTATTCTCTGCAAATATCACCGCTGATGATCACTACGAAATGTGTGCTCGTGCTGACTTTGTACTTGAGACTTTCGGTGAAGATGCCCCTCGCGTTGCCTTCCTAGTTGATGGTTACGTTGGTGGTCCAGGAATGGTTACAACTGCTCGTCGTCAATACCCATCACAGTATTTACATTATCATCGCGCAGGTCACGGAGCAGTCACATCTCCTTCATCTAAGCGTGGTTACACCGCTTATATTCTTGCTAAAATGTCTCGATTAATGGGGGCTTCTGGTATCCACGTGGGTACAATGGGCTTCGGCAAAATGGAAGGAGGAGCAGATGACAAAATCATCGCTTATATGATTGAGCGTGATGAGTGTCAAGGACCTGTTTACTACCAGAAATGGAATGGTATGAAGCCAACAACACCAATTATCTCTGGTGGCATGAACGCACTACGTCTACCTGGCTTCTTCGAGAACCTAGGTCACGGTAATGTAATCAACACATCAGGTGGTGGATCATATGGTCATATCGACAGCCCAGCTGATGGTGCTATCTCATTGAAGCAGTCTTACCAGTGTTACTTAGAAGGCGCTGATCCAATTGAGTTTGCGAAAGATCACAAAGAATTTGCTCGTGCATTTGAGTCATTCCCAGGTGATGCTGACCAACTTTACCCAGGTTGGAGAGAGAAACTAGGTGTTCATAAGTAAACCAATATTTACTTTTTGCATGACTAAAAAGAAAGCCCCCTTATCGGGGCTTTCTTTATCCCCTCCCCAAATTTTC
>JALVDG010000179.1 GCA_027009095.1 Thiotrichaceae bacterium | reverse complement strand
ATCGCTTCATAACAAGCTGAATCACCGTGCGGATGAAATTTACCAAGCACATCCCCCACCGTTCGTGCTGATTTTTTATGTTTAGAGACAGCTGACAAGCCCAACTCAGACATCGCATAAATAATACGTCTTTGCACAGGTTTTAAGCCATCTCCAAGATGCGGCAATGCACGGTCAAGGATGACGTACATTGAATAATCTAAGTAAGCTTTTTCGGTATATTCTTCTAAGGGCAGGGTTTCAGTCATATTCATAGTGGCTTAGTTTTTTTCTCTTTTTATGTGCGGGTACTTAAGGCTCTTCTTCTGCTGGCTGTAATAAAGCCAATTTTATTGCTTGCTCGATTTTATCAGGCAATGCTTCTGCATGTAATTCACAATGATACCGCCCGTCGTTGTATAGAAACATACTCGGCAAATGAAATACATTAAATTCATTGACCAATGCGGATGAGTTAACGGCATCTACCTCAAAGACAGTAAGATGATTATCGCGCTTTAAATACTCGTTTAACACATTTCGCAAATGATGACATGCGCCACAATGAGGCCCTGTATAGAAAACGAGTGACACGCCTGCTGTGTCGCTTATTGTGTGATGATAATTAAACTCATCTATTTGTCTAATAGCAGTGGAGGGCATGTATATTATGTTTTACTTTTTTCCCCAAATAGATTCATTCACTCGTGGTTTTTTCTTAGTTTCTTTTTTCCTTATGGGGTTTGCAGTGGGTATTTTAATGGCATCGTCAGAAAGCTTGTCTGCTTTTTTATAGGGGGATTTTTTAATAGACTGTTTTTTATCAAGTGATTTATAAGGGCTTTTTACTGGCTCTGGTTTCTTTTCGGCTATTGTCCCCAATGATTTATTGCTCGCTAGCTTAGCCGTAGTACGCATGCCTTTTTTACGCTTGATTTGTTTCTTCGAAAGCTTTTTCTTAGCTTTCTTTTTTGGTTTACTGCGTGTTGGCGGCGGTGGTGCTATTTCATCTGCTTCAAAACCTGGTATTGTTTCCCAAGGCAAACGAAAACCATTGCGTTTTTCGATAACAGTAAAGTGTTGATATTCGTGATGTGAGATTAAGGAAATCGCCATACCTTCCTTACCTGCACGTCCTGTTCGCCCTATTCTATGTGTATAATCATTTGGGCTACGTGGTAGCTCGTAGTTAATCACGCAAGGAAGTTGTGCTATATCAAGCCCTCTAGCTGCAATATCGGTTGCAATTAACACGCGGATATTACCTTCCTTAAACTGCTTTAAAATATCTCGACGCTCATGCTGTTTTTTATTGCCATGCAATGCAAATGCCCTAATGTCTTCTGCAAATAACTTACTCACTAAATTGTCGCAAGTCCGCTTGGCACTACAAAATATCAATACTTGTGACCAATCATTATTTTTTAGCAAGTCTGCTAACAAGGCTGTTTTGCGATCAAAATTAACGGTTATCACACGTTCATCAATTAAAGACGTTCCTTTTGGATCAATTTTAATAATTTCTGGATTATCCAACACCTTGCGCACTAACGGACGAATCTCATCAGGAAAGGTTGCTGTAAAAAACAAGTTTTGACGTTTATTAGGCAGGAATTTAAGAATCTGATCGACCTCTTCCTTAAAGCCCCTTGCCACAAGGCGATCAACCTCATCCAATATAAGTACTTGTAACTGATTAAATTTAACCACTTTAGCATTGATCAAATCAAGAAAACGTCCTGGTGTTGCCACTACAAAATCAACACCATTTCTTAATGCTTTGGCAGGTTGCTCTATTTTTACACCACCATAAACACTCAAACACCTGACATAAGGATCTATATGTGCTGAAAACTTCCTTATCTCTTGACCTATTTGTATTGCTAGCTCTCTTGTAGGCACTAAAATTAAGACTCTAACTTGGTGTGGTCTTAAAGCATCGGTGGCTCGACCATAAGCTGTTTTAGTTAAGGTATTTAATACGGGCAAAACAAACGCTGCCGTTTTACCAGAACCTGTCTCCGCTCCCGCTAATACATCGCGTCCTGCTTGTATTTTAGGAATTGTCGTAGCCTGAATTTCAGTTGGCTTTTCATAGCCCGCCTCCGTTATAGCGGTCAGTATGGCAGAGGAAAAATCAAACTTATTAAAACCATTTGCAATATTGCTCTTTGCTTTATTGTTTCTATCAGGGACAGTGGTATTAAATGTTTTTTTGTACATGGGATAGTGCTTAAACTCAAAACGGGGAGCACTATTCTAACGGAAAAGAGGTGTTCTAGTACATCAACCACGTTATATTGACGGATACAGAGCAAACCAAAGCGTTCAAGACAAGGCATGGGTTTTGACAATGGTTATTCCCTTGTCAAAACCCATAACGCCGTATTGGACGCTTTGGATTGCTCCCGCAGGGCGAGCCAGAAAGCGGTCATCCACGTTGTTGCTCTTTTTGTGAAGGGAATAACCATTCACTGCAAAGTGCGCCTAGTGGCTAACCGCTTTCTGACTCGCTGTATCCGTCAATATAACGTAGTTGATGTACTAGGAGAGTTTATATTTGCTCATTTTTCAATGAGCAAGGATTTTTACTAACAAGCAGAAAAACGATTAGGCATTTTACGACACGCATCTAAGGTATCGGGCGATGCCACTAAGCCTCCTAGTTCTTGCTCATGCTGCTGCCAGAGTTGCTTCTTTTTCTTTTTTGATAGCCATTTTGTATTTTTATCGTTATAGCCTCTAACATGCGTAATCCATTTAGGAAAGTATCTACTTAAACGGTTAGATAGCTTAATTTCACCACCATCAAAACGTAGAATATTATAATTCCAATAGTTATATCGCTTACCTTTTTGATCCGCTTTATCGCTACCATAAACATAGGAAAGATGCAGGTATTCACACTTATTATCATTGGTATAATCAAGAAAATCAGCCGCTTCTAACTTGTAAGACAACAACTGTTTGGCAACATAACCTTTCGGAGTAGACAGGTAGAAAGTAGTGACTTCAAAACCATTTAGCTTACCGATACTGGCAAAGCGAGTATTCACGATTAGGTCTTTTTTATTATCTTGGTTTAGATATGCCCAATAAACGTTATCCAAATATTTTGGACTAAGACCAACCCATGAGTAGGGATGAAGTAAACGAGCTTGTCCTTTTGGTGATTTTGCTTTTAGCTCAGAAAATAAACCATAAGCTTGTCTATCTATAATTTTCCGCAGAGAGAGAGATAAGGTTTGGTGCTTATCTTTTAATTCAAAACGACGTATATTTTTTGCTACAGCGAC
>JALVDG010000178.1 GCA_027009095.1 Thiotrichaceae bacterium | reverse complement strand
ACTCTGCTATTTATTCATCATGGGGTTAAAAAAACACCCGCTTAACCTAAGAGTGAAGCGAAGATTTTTTAAAACCCCCTGCTGAACCAATATCTTAATCTTATCCCCTGTTATCCGCATTATAGTCACAGATTCAGGAAGAGATTTAAAGAGCAGAAAATAGAGATAATTCTGTTGGATTAATTTTATATAGATAAAAGACAGACATAAAAAAAGGTCGCTAAAAAAGCGACCTTTTTTACAACATAAGAAAATAACTACATCACACCTAAACTCTCAAGAACCTGGATGGTAAGACCACCTGTTGGTAATCCCTTCTCTCGTTGGTACTTTTCAACAGCTTTTAATGTTCCCCCTCCGATACTTCCATCAACAGGACCTTTATAAACACCTGCATCTTTCAGTGCTTGTTGGATGCGTTTATTTACCTCAGTATTCATATTAGTTTGACATAAAATACGACGCCACTCTAAGCGCTCTTTTGATACTTTTACACGTTTTTCAATCGTATGATATACCGCAGGAACTTTTGTACGACGCTCTTCTGCTTCCGTTGCAACTTTCTTAACTTTAATTGTCTTATAAACGGCTGGTATTTCAATTTCTTTAACAGTTGCAGGTTTTTCAACAACCAGTTTCTTGATAACTTTCTTTTGTGCTGGAATACCTTTCAAACAAATTTGATTACCTGTCGCAATACCATCACCACCAACTTTTGCTCCACGCCAAATAAATTTAGCATCGTCAACTTTAGAAGTAATCGATATTTTCTTGTAAACAGCGGGTACTTTAACCTTATCAGCTGTTGCATCGCTTACTAGTTTATTTACCGTTATAACCTTAGTGACTGCAGGAATTTCAACACTTTCAATTTTTTCTGGTGTTTTAAGAACAGTCTTCTTAATAATTTTATACTTAGCAGGGACTTTTACTAAACACATAATATCGCCAGTACTATTGTCAATACGAGAAACTGGTCCTGAACCTTTTTTCCAGACTGCCTTTGCTGGCTCTATTTCAATTTTCTCTTCAACGGTTTCATACTCGGCTTTAACTAAAACTTTCTTTTTAGAAGGTTCTTTAATTGTGATAACTTCATCTACTTTATCAAATTGAGCTGGAGATACTTTAATATCTTCAGCTTCTTCTTTTACCAAAACTTCTTTTTCTTTTGTCTCAAATTTCGCTGGAATATAATACTCAGCAAAACACTGACCAACTTCGGCATTATCAATATCAATTCCATTTGTTTTAGCTGCGGCTAATAAGGCAGGACTTGCTGGAATACCTCTTTTACCCAAACGTGTAACCCACTCATTTCGTGCAGGTGAAACTTCAATAGTTTCGTTCTCACTTTTATAAACAGCAGGAACTGCAACTAATTTTTTAGCAGCTTCTTTTACTAATACTTTCTTGTCTTGAATATCGTAAGTTGCAGGTATGATTTCAACAGTTTCATATTCTGGCTTTACAAGCACTTTCTCAGGACGAACTTCAAACTTTGCAGGTACAATGGCTTTTGCATAACATTCACCTGGTTTCGCATCAGGTAAAGTAGCAGTTGCATCAATTCTGTCCGCCTCTGCGACGGCAACACCCATAAAAGGTATCAGTAATGATAACAACGCAACTGAAGCATGACGTTTATTCAGCATTTGGAAACTCCTAAATTTATTATTAACTTTAATCTTTATATAAATTCTGTAACAACAGAAAAATTGCAAAACTCATGGATAGTATAAATAGTGGAACATATACTGCAAAGTAGGTGGACAATATCTGGGACATAAGGATAGTGCAAATACGACGAATGGGCAACCTTGAGTCTAAGTAAAAAAAAATACGAGATATAAATTTATAATATTCGAATAAAAAATAATTAAATTAGCCTAGCTATAAAAAACATTTTTTTTATATTTTTTATATTATTACAAGAAGTATTTAATATATTTTATAGCTAAAGAAACCATTCATCTAAAATTTTTATTAATTTATAAAAAAGTAATTTTATCGAAAAAATATAAGTGTTTTTCAAATACAGAGCACGATAAAAAGTAAAGATATTTTCATTCTGAAATTATCAATTACAAACCAACGAAGAAGACCAGTACTCCAACTACGTTATATCGCTCCCGCAAGACGAGTCTATAACGTGGTTGGAGTACTAGTAGTTAGTTTGATTAAAAACAAATCAAATAATATTAATTAAAAATAACATTTACAGATGACACACAAGCTGACATTAACAAACTAGGTAGCATCCCTAAAGCTATTACAGCTAAACCATTTGCGCTAAGCAACAGGTTAAACTCAAAGCCTGCCTTTCCTGCTACAACACTTTTCTCTGCTGTATCAAAATACATAATTTTAACCGCACGTAGATAATAATAAGCTCCGATAACCGACATAAGTACAGCAAACACTGCTAACCATACAATATCAACACTTACTACTGCTTGTATCACCGATAACTTAGCATAAAAGCCGACGGTAGGTGGCACACCCGCCATCGAGAATAAAAATAGCAACATCATAAAGGCAATCCAAGGATGACGAGAGCTTAAGCCTTTCAAATCAGCCAACTCATCTGCTTCAGAATCTTTATGACTTAAGAAGATAATAACGGCGAAGCCTCCCATTGATATAATCGCATAGGTAATAATATAAAACATTGAGGCTGCATAACCTGCTTCAGTTGCTGCAAGTATGCCCATTGCAACAAAGCCCATATGTGAAATGGTTGAATAAGCTAACATTCGTTTTAAATTAGTTTGCGCTATTGCAATGATATTACCGACAAATAGTGATAATGCCGCTAGAAGAATCAGTATTTGTTGCCAGCCGACAGACATATCCCCCAGACCTTCTGCCAACAAACGGAAGATCATCGCAAAAACTGCAATTTTAGGTGCTGCACCCAAAAACATGGTAATTGCTGTTGGTGCGCCATGATAAACATCGGGTATCCACATATGAAAAGGTACGACACCTAGCTTGAAGCCAAAGCCAACTAAGATGAACGATAGACCTAACAACAAACCTAAGTTTGACATGAGACCATCTTGTTCCGAAAGATAGCTTGCAATATGAGAGAGATTCAAGCTACCACTTAAGCCATAAATAATTGACATACCATAGAGCAACATACCTGAAGCAATTGCACCCAGTACAAAATACTTCATAGCCGCTTCTGATGCCACGCTGTTGTCACGACGAAAAGCAACCATTGCGTATAGCGATAAAGATAGTAACTCTAAGCCTAAATAGATTAATAGCATTGTCTTGGCTGATACCATAACCATCATACCAAGCACGGCAAACAGCCCTAAGGTAAATAACTCGCCCTTATACATATTTCGATCTTTTAAATAAGGTCGAGAATAGGAAAATACAGCCATTGTAATTAATATAATTGATATTTTAAGCATACGCCCCATAGGGTCAGCCACAAACATATCATTAAAGGTAGTAACTACTGTTGTGCTATCTGTTGCTGTATAAACTAACCAAGCTGTAAAGAGCAAGCTTCCCTGTACGGCAATATAGGTAATATACCGCTGATAATCTTTAACAAAAAGATCAAGCAATAACACTGTACAGGTTGCTATCAGTAGAAATATTTCTGGATAGGCTGGAGCAATTTCTGATAAATATTCTGGCATTTCTAATCCTATTGCATCGGCAGCTTAGAGCTGGTTGCTTGCTGAATGATATGATCAATGGTATCTGTCATGACATGAGTGAGAGGGTCTGGCCACAAACCTAAAGCAAGTACGGCTATTGCGAGAACTCCCATCATAAAGAGCTCACGAATATTAAGATCTTTTAGCGCCCCTACTTCGTTATTCCCTACTTCACCTAAAATGACTCGCTTAACAAGCCATAGAGTATAAGCCGCACCAACAATTAAGGTTGTTGCCGCTAAGAATGCAATCCAAAAGTTAGCTTTAAAACTTGCCAAAATAATCATGAACTCACCGACGAATCCCGATGTACCTGGCAAACCTGTATTCGCCATTGCAAAAAATATAAACAAAGCACCAAAGATTGGCATTCTATTGATAACCCCACCATAGGCAGATATTTCACGCGTATGCATACGATCGTATAACACGCCAATACTCAGAAACATCGCCCCTGATATAAAGCCGTGCGATACCATTTGCACCATACTACCCTGCACTGCTAAAGCAGAACCATTTGCAGCGCCTGTATTGGCGATAATAGGATAAACAAGAAATAGACCTAAAGTAACAAAGCCCATGTGTGCGATTGATGAGTAAGCAACTAGCTTTTTCATATCGGATTGTACAAGTGCTATAAAACCAATATAGACGACTGCTACTAAGGACATAAAGATAACTAGCCATGCTAGTTCAGATGATGCATCTGGAACCATCGGCAAGGTAAAACGTAGGAAACCATAACCACCTATTTTCAGCATGATAGCGGCCAACACAACCGAACCACCCGTAGGTGCTTGTACGTGAGCATCTGGTAGCCATGTATGCACAGGCCACATAGGAATTTTCACACCAAAAGCAATCAAGAATGATAAGAAAATTAACACCTGTGCGGTCATTCCTAGCTCTAACTTATGCAAGTCAGCTATGGCAAAACTTCCTCCTTGTGAATACATATACATTAGACTGATCAGCATAAACACCGATCCAAAGAAGGTATATAAAAAGAACTTCATGGTGGCATAAACACGATTATCACCACCCCAAATACCAATCACAATAAACATTGGAATCAGCATCGCTTCAAAGAACACATAAAATAGAATCGCATCTTGTGCTGCAAATACACCGTTGATAATACCTTCCATAATTAAGAAGGCAGCCATATACAGACCCACTTTATGCTGAATAACTTGCCAACCTGCAATCACAATCAATACAGTAGTAAAGGTATTCAATAAAATCAGTGGCATGGCGATGCCATCAACACCTAAGTGATAGTTGATATTGAACGTATCTATCCATGGTATAAGCTCGACAAACTGCATTGCATAACCGTTAGGATCAAAATTAGTCCATAGCGGGATACTCACTACAAATGTCAACACGCTAACTATAAGCGCAACAGGACGAGCTAGAATACGATCATTCACCAATAAAGTGATAACACCACCAATAATTGGCAGCCATACCAATGCACTGAGCAAATATCCATCAAACATGTTTTACTCCAAATATTAGCCAGCTAATAATTAATAACACACCAATAATCATAGAGAATGCATAATGGTATAAATAACCTGTTTGAATATGGCGAATAATCCCAGAGAACCAACCCACTACTTTAGCAGAACCATTAACCACTAAATTATCAATCAAGAATCTATCTCCTGCTCTCCATAAACCTTTACCAAGTGCTAATGCGCCACCAGCAAAGAGAGTTTGATTGAAATCATCTGCAAAATACTTTTTATCTAGCAAAGTATGCAACCAACGAAACTTATCATACCCCCATTGAGCAATTGAAGGTTTCTTCATATAGATATACCAAGCACTTCCTAAACCACTCATTGCCAACCAGAAAGGAGGAGCCATCAAGCCGTGCAAAACAAATGAGAAAATCCCATGATAAGCTTCTGATAATTCTTCAATAACAGGATGTGCTTCACTAGTATAAATAACACCATTAAAGAAGTCGCCAACAACCATTGGATAGACTAAATAACCTGCGATAACAGCGGGTATAGCCAAAGCAATCAAAGGAATTGTCACTGTTAAAGGTGACTCATGGAGGTGAGACTTTGTATGGTCATCCATACGCTCTTCTCCATGAAAAACTAAGAAGAACATTCTGAAACTATAAAATGCAGTCACAAACACACCCAGTAATACCATAATGTAGGCAAATCCTGCTGCGGATAACTCAGACTCATGAACTGCTTCGATAATCATATCTTTGGAGAAAAAGCCTGAGAAGAAGGGAAAGCCAATCAGAGCTAAAGAGCCTATCAATGATGTCCAATAGGTAATTGGCATATACTTCTTTAAGCCACCCATTTTACGAATATCTTGCTCATGATGCATTGCTATAATAACCGAACCCGCGGCAAGGAATAGCAACGCCTTAAAGAAGGCATGTGTCATTAAGTGGAAAACACCCGCACTATACGCCGATGCTCCTAATGCAACTGTCATATAACCAAGCTGGGACAAGGTTGAATAAGCAACAACACGTTTTATATCATTTTGTACTATACCGATTAAGCCCATAAAGAAGGCTGTAATTGAACCAATAACTAAAATGAAGTTTAGCGCAACATCCGATAGCTCAAAAATAGGCGACATACGCGATACCATAAAGATACCCGCAGTAACCATTGTTGCCGCATGGATCAAAGCCGAAATAGGTGTAGGACCTTCCATTGAATCAGGTAGCCAAACATGCAAAGGAACTTGAGCCGACTTACCCATCGCACCAATAAACAGCAAGATAGCAGCCACTGTTATTAATGACCATTCTTGACCTGGAATAATTGAAATGGATAGTTCGGATATTTCTGGGAGTTTTGCAAAAACTTCCTTGTAGTCCAAAGAGCCTGTATAAGCAAAAATAGCACCTATACCCAATAGAAAACCAAAGTCTCCGACTCGATTGACTAAAAATGCTTTCATATTTGCAAAGATTGCGGTTTCTCTTGTTGACCAGAAGCCAATTAATAAATAGGACACTAAGCCCACCGCTTCCCAACCAAAGAACAACTGCATAAAGTTATTCGACATCACTAACATCAACATAGAGAAGGTGAAAAGTGATATATAGCTGAAGAAACGCTGATAACTATTATCACCTGCTCTACTTGATTTTGGCCAGTTATGCTCATCATCCGACATATATGCAATGGTATAAACATGCACCATAAAAGATACAAATGTCACCACTACCATCATCATTGCGGTTAAGTTATCAATAAGAAAGCCAATTTCAAATTTTACGCCTTCAACCATCATCCAAGTATAAACAGAGGCGTTATAAGTATTGCCATCAAATGCAATATGCTTTAGTACAACAAATGACAAGATACAGGCAGTACCAACACCTAATAGTGTGACGGTATGAGCACCCTTACGCCCGATTTTGCTACCAAACAACCCTGCAATGACTGAGCCGATTAATGCTGCCAAAGGAATGGCTAAATAGATAGATTCCATACTCATTGTCATTACCCCTTCATCTGATCAAGTTCTTGCACATTGATCGTGCGACGATTTCTAAAGACAACAACAAGAATAGCTAAGCCAATAGCCGCCTCTGCCGCAGCAACCGTTAAAATAAAGAAGACAAAGACTTGCCCTGCCATATCGCCTAAATAATGAGAGAAGGCGATAAAATTGATATTAACAGCAAGCAACATTAGCTCGATACACATCAATAAAATAATAATATTTTTACGATTTAGAAAGATACCTGCAATGCTAATTGAAAACAGCAAAGCACCTAATATGAGAAAATGCGATAACGGGATCATTTATTGCTTCTCCTCTGCTTTCATCTTGAGGACTCGTAAACGGTCAGCACTATTAACACGAATTTGCTCTGAAATATTTTGATGTTTCGTTGCATCTTGACGCTTGCGCATGGTAAGTGATATAGCAGCAATAATAGCAACCACCAAAATAACAGCGGCTAATTCAAATGGATAAACATATTCTGTATATAATACTTCGCCTAGTGCCTTAGTGTTGCTATCGCTCAATGGCACAGGGTCGGGAATAGCCATATTGAAAGTATCAGAACCAAGTACGATGACAATTTCTGCTGCAACAACAATCGCTACTAATATCCCCATCGGCAAATAACGTATAAAACCTTCGCGCAAAGGATCAATATTGATATCTAACATCATAATAACAAAAAGAAACAGCACCATAACAGCACCGACATAAACCAGTACCAATACAATCCCTAGAAACTCGGCTTCTAATAGTATCCATGTTGCTGCACTGGTGAAAAAGGTCAATATAAGAAACAATGCTGCGTACACAGGATTACGCACAGTGACCACAGCAATAGCAGAAACTATGGTTACTGTTGCAAATATATAGAAGATGAATTGCTCAAATGTCATTTACTTTAATACCTCTGACTTCACGTTATCACCAAAGCAATACGTGTGGGTGTTTTACTCGTCGCTCTCAAACTTAACGATAAGGTGCATCAATTGCTCTATGCTTTGCAATCTCGGCTTCATGCTTATCACCAAAAGCTAATAATTTTTCTTTTGTGATGACATGTTCGCCACGTTCTTCAAAGTGATATTCAAAAATTTGAGTCTCCACAATAGCGTCGACAGGACAAGCCTCTTCACAAAAGCCACAATAGATACACTTAAACATATCAATATCGTATTTTGTAGTACGACGTGTACCATCAGCTCGTTCTTCTAGCTCAATATCAATCGCTAAAGCAGGACAAGCAGCTTCACATAATTTACAGGCAATACAACGCTCTTCTCCATTCGGGTAACGACGCAGTGCATGATGACCACGAAAACGTGGTGAAATAGGTGTTTTCTGCTCAGGGTATTGAACTGTAACCTTCTTCGAAAAGAAATATTTACCCGTAACACTCAATCCTTGCAACAACTCAAAAAGAGTAAATGTTTTTACAAAATGTTTAATTGAACTAATCATTTCCAAGGCTCCCATCCTAAACCAATGGCAATACCTTCACCAAAAATCCAAACTAATGTTACAGGTATCAAGATTTTCCAGCCTAAACGCATAATTTGGTCATAACGATAGCGAGGGAAAGTTGCTCTAAACCACAAATATAAGAATAAAAAGATCAGAGACTTAAATACCAACCAATGGAGACCGCTACCTAAAATTGAACCAATAACAGGAATGGCTAACAAGCCCTCAAAACTTTCAAAAGGAGATAACCAGCCACCTAAGAAGAGTAAAGTAGTTAACACAGAAATCAGTATCATACTGGCATATTCTGCCAAGAAGAATAAAGCAAATGCCATGCCTGAATATTCAACATGAAAACCAGCAACAATCTCTGATTCGCCTTCTGCCACGTCAAATGGTGCTCGATTTGTTTCTGCAACACCTGATATAAAATAAACAACCAATAAACCAAACAATGGCCACATAAACCAATTTTGGATACCACCTGACTGAGCATTGACAATATCGGATAGATTCAAACTACCTGCTGCCATTAATACTCCCACAAGTGCAAAGCCCATTGCTATCTCGTAAGCAACCATTTGTGCGCCAATTCTCATCGAGCTTAAAATGGCATACTTTGAATTAGATGCCCAACCGGCAAGGATAATACCGAAAACATCTAGAGAGGTTATAGCTAGAACAAATAGCAAACCAGCATTAACATTTGCTAGCACTCCTCCATCAAAAAAAGGGATAACTGACCAAACTGCCAAAGCAGGAGCAAGTGCAAGAATAGGCGCGATAAAGAAGACTGCTTTGCTTGATGCTGTCGGTGTGATGATCTCTTTAAACATCAGTTTAACAACATCGGCAATCGGTTGTAGCCACCCTTTAGGGCCTACTCGATTTGGTCCACAACGCACCTGCATATAGCCAATTACTTTACGCTCAGCAAAGGTGGTATAAGCCACTGCTAAAATCAAAGGCAAGAGAATAGCAACGATCTTTAACAAGATCACAATCACCGTTTGCAAAGCGCTTGGTAAACTATCCCAAAATCCGATTAAACTATCCAAAATATATAACTCTCTGTAAGTATTTGGTCTTCAACTATTAACATTTAATATATTCGATTAATAATATCTTAAATAGCACTGACTTGAATTGGCCCAAAGGCAGTTCCTAAATTTGATGCAAGCTCTGTTCCCTCAAAGACCAACACACAATTTTCAGAAACATTATCATCAGCAACGAGAGGAGCAACTGTATCTGCTATTCCTTGAGTAATCTTGACATCATTACCAGCTTGCAAGCCTAGTTTATCTATCGTTGCTGAGTGCATATAAATTTGTGATACTTTTTCAGCAACCATAATATTTAAAGCATCGGCTCTTCGCAGTAAGCTATCAGCACGATAAGCGGCGACTTCAGATACTCGTTGCAAACCACTATCAAGCGTATATTTTTGATAAACTGGCATCAATACTTCGCTACTAACTTCTGAAGTTGTATTGTCTATTTCTAACTGCAACTCATTGCGAACATCTTCTGAAGAAACATAGTCAAAACCAGCAACATCAAGAGCATTTCCTAAAACACGCAATATTTTCCATGTCGGACGCGCATCAGCGGGCAATTTGCTCGTACCTATAAAACTTTGCCAAGTCCCTTCTGCATTCACAAAGGTACCTGATGTTTCCAAAGAAGTAGAAGCAGGCAATAATATATCAGCATAAGATTTAAGAGCATCACTAGCAAAAGCGGTGATAGCAACCACACATTCTGCCTGATTCATTGCTAATAAGGCTAATTGAGGATCATCGCAATCAAACTCTGGCTCAACATCTAATAAGATAAACATCTTTAGGTTTGAGGTGATCATCTCACTGGTATTTTTACCTGCTTGCTCAGCATCAATCACCTTTCCTGCTGCCTGACGATGTGGTACAGCACCCGCAAGCCAAGCACCTGCTACATTAGCAGACTCAACTAAAGACCCTAGAGTGGCTCCCGTATTATCAGCAATGACTCTCGCAAGTGCGCGTAATGCGGAGTATTGAGGATGCGATACGGCAATATTTCCTAATAATACAATGGATTTATCTGCTTGCTTTAAAGTTTCTGCCACTGCCTTAGCATCATCGTTTACTTCAACGCCTTTGAGCAGATCATCGACAGCACTTGGCGTATCACCACTTGCCATAGCTACAGCTGCTAAATGCTCTAACATTTCTGTTGCATTACCCGTTAGCTGCTGAGCAACATCATAGTTAAACTCATAGATACGCGGGTTAACAGCCATTACCACCGCGCCATTTAAAGCCGCTTTACGCAAACGATGATTTATCATAGGCTGTTCTTGACGTACATTAGAGCCTACTAATAACACGGCATTTTGTTCTTCTAACTCGGCAATAGTGACACCTAAAGATGGTGCTATTGGCGCTATGCCTTGATCATAAAAATCACTTTGGCGTAAACGATGATCAATATTATTCACACCACACGCTCGAAGCATTTTTTGTAATAAATACTGTTCTTCAATGCTTGCTCGTGGTGAAACTAAAGCCCCTACTTCACTAGCATTAGTCGCCTTCATCCTTTCAGCAAATGCTTCAAGAGCATCACTCCACTCGACTTCTTTCCAGCTACCGTTTTCTTGCTTGATCATTGGTTTATGCAAGCGATCAGCTGCCGTTACGCCTTCGTAACTAAAACGGTCTCTATCTGAAATCCAGCACTCGTTGACTGCTTCATTTTCTCTGGCAACTGTGCGTACAACCTGTTGCTTAAAGCTGTGAACATAAGTATTTGAACCAACACTATCGTGTGATGCGATAGAAGGGGTTTGCACTACCTCCCAAGGGCGTGCTTTATAGCGAGAAGGCTTAGCAGTTAAAGCACCCACAGGACAAATATCAATAATATTGCCTGATAATTCTGATTGCAGACTTTGCTCAACGAAAGTACCAATTTCCATACGATCGCCACGACCTAACGCGCCCATTTCACGCAAAC
>JALVDG010000177.1 GCA_027009095.1 Thiotrichaceae bacterium | reverse complement strand
ATATTATGAACTTGGCAGGATTTTGTCGAAATTGCCTGAGCAAATGGTATATGAATGCTGGTAATGATTTAGGCGAAGATATTAGCTATGCCGAAGCACAAAAATACGTTTATGGCATGACGATTGAAGAGTGGAAAGAAAAATATCAAACAAAAGCCACTGAAGAGCAAATTAAAATGTTTGAAGAAACGAAGCCTTTGCATGCCCATGTGAGTGGACATAATAAATAACTAATCTGCAAGCAATTAATATCCGTAATTTATGGATTTAAAAAACTACATTGCCTTTCTTACGGTTGCCGATAAAAACTCGTTTTCTCGTGCGGCTGAAGTGTTATATATCACCCAGCCAGCAGTAAGCAAGCGCATAGCCCTACTGGAACAAGACTTAGGGCAGCCATTATTTGATCGTATTGGTCGTAAAATCATTCTTAATGAAGCGGGTAAAGCACTTTACCCTATCGCCCAACGTATCAAACAAACTGTAAGCGAAACACAACAGGCAATTGATGATTTAAGTGGTGAGATCAGTGGTCACTTATCACTTGTAACCTCTCATCATATTGGTCTTAGACGGCTTCCTAAAACGCTTAAACAATACGCACAGCAATACACTCAAGTACAGTTTGATATTGCGTTTATGGATTCAGAAGATGCTTGCCAAGAGATAGAGCATGGCAACTACGAGCTAGCAGTTGTCACTCTCCCATTAAAATCATCAAAAAACTTAAAATTGACGCCTTTATGGGATGACTCATTGGTGATTACTGTCTCGTTAAGTCATCCACTAGCGAATCAAAAACAAGTTACTTTAGATACACTGGCAGAGCATAGTGCGATTCTTCCTGCGGTAGGCACTTACACCCGAACGATTATAGAAGAGCCGATTATTCGCAAACAGGGTGCTTTAAAAATAGTGCTAGAAACGAACTACCTTGAGACGATTCACATGATGGTCTCAATTGGCTTAGGCTGGAGCGCTCTTCCTCGCACAATGCTTGATGATAATGTTGTTGAAGTCCCTGTTAATGGTCTTAAAATGCATCGAGAGCTAGGCATTGTGGTACATCGAGAACGAACTTTATCTAATGCCGCTAAAGCATTGATAGAATTATTAGTCTAAACTTACAGATTGTTCTTAACTCACTAGCAAAAATAGGATAAAAGGAATTTATTGATGCAGATACCAAGCATACGAAAGCATATTCGTCATGGCTTATTTATTAGTCTACTCGCCTTAAGTATAACGGCCTGCGATAAAGAAGAAGCGACGGTCACATTAAGCCTACCTGACACACCAGCATTAGCCTCTCCAGACGATGATAATGCAAATGGTGATGGCACAATAGCACTGGAAATTCCCAACCAAACACCTGTAGTTGATGGTGATACTGCAACAACTGAGGCATCTACAGTAGAAAACTCACAAGCAGACGCGCCTGAATATCCTTTTAAAAAACTAGCACTAGAGTCCCAGCTATCACAAAAATTTGGTAGAAATGTTGTTGCATCGAATCAATTTATTCCTGATGGATTTTATCCTCTTGGTTGGTCAAAAGATGGAAATAAATTTGCCTATGCTAGCCAGTACATAACAAATGGTTCAGCAGAAGGTTCTACCTTTAATGTTTATATTCAAGATTTAGTCACCGATGAAATTATTTGGAAGACTCCAAGCAAAACATCAGCTAAATCTACACAAAAAACAAATCAATGGGAGCAACAAAAAGAAGCTGTCTTAGCGGCATTAAATAAATACAAAATTGCCATCAATTCTGATTTTCCATTACACAGTCCCCCGATTGTTTTAAAAAAAGATACCCTAAGTTACAAAATAAAAGTACAAAAATCAAAAAAATACGCTTCTCTAAAAGGTTATGAAGTCTTTTTAAAATCATCACGAAAAGGAATTAAAAAAGTAGCAAACGAACACTTTAAAAAACGATCATTCGATGAAGTAGGTAGCAAAAGTCAGGTACATATTTTAGGTTATTTGCAAGGGAAAAACCCTAATAGAATTGCGTTGTTAGTGGGTATTCTTGAACTAGGCTGGGAAGGTAAAAAAATAGTTCGTTATAAAGTGGTTGGTGCAAGTTTAACGGCAGGAAAATGGAAAAAATAATACCTAAATTAAGTACCTGCGCAAGATTAACTGTAACTACTCAGCTTGTACTGTGTCTTGCTAGATTTGCTGCGTTAAAAATCTCGATGACTTTCACGGTTAGGCGGTTCAAGCCCTTGAATATCATTCCGCTTTAGTTTCATTCCAGCTATTACAAGCAGCAGGGCAGGGATGCTCTTTTGTGGCTGGGCTTCAGGTATCTCTAATACCTCGATACTTCGTTTTGTTAGGCATTGATTACCCAGAATGCTCATAATTGTTATTATTCTAGCTTCGACAACTTGAGATTCTATGACTACATTCTGAATGCTAGGTGAAAATAAATATATATAAGAATGTATCAAGAAAAACGAAAATGCTAGATTGACTGGCTAAAATATAATTATTTAAGAAATAATTAAGGGATATGGCATTTATTATAAGGTATTCTGGAGAAGTTTCTCCAGAATATCTGAATATGGTGCCGCAACCAAGAGTCGAACTCGGGACCTACTGATTACAAGTCAGTTGCTCTACCAACTGAGCTATTGCGGCGTTGAGAGGCGTGCATTATATATGAGTTTTTAAGTTGTGCAAGACATGTTTTTAGTTTATTTAAAAAAAGTTGAAAGTTGGTGTTTATTATTATTTTTCACCAAACTTTCTACTGATTCAGGTATTAATAAGCTTTGCATTATAGCGACAACTATCCGCATACTTTTTAGTTATTCCGATTATTATTTATACTTTTTTTTTGGAACTGGTGAGTATTATTATATAATAAATTACTGAATTTAAACTTAATTTCCATAAAGAAGGTTTAAAGCTTCGCCTTTAGGCGAACAGATTTCATCTATGATACTTATGATAAACATAGAAGGGAGTATCACAGATGGACTATCGTTACGGAAGTCATACAGTCTATACAATCGAATACCACTTTGTTTGGGTCACTAAATATCGCTACAAGGTATTAGTAGGAGAGATAGGTATACGAGTAAGGGATATTTAGTACGGCAATTTTGTGAAGCGAACGAAATTCAAATTTTAAAAGGGGTCGTGAGCAAGGATCATGTCCACATACTGGTAAGTGCCCCTCCTCATATAGCCCCAAGCGATATAATGAGGAGAATAAAAAGAAGAAGCTCAAGCAAGTTGTTTGATGAGTTTCCTCACATAAAGAAACGCTA
>JALVDG010000176.1 GCA_027009095.1 Thiotrichaceae bacterium | reverse complement strand
TTATAGTGTTTTACAAAATCAGAAATGATTATTTTTATAGCTAAATTTCATTTTTTCACTTTCTAAAAAGAAAAAATCAATGGTTTAGCTATGCTAAAAACCAAGGTGTCTATTTTTTATCCACTTCAAGTTATTGATTTTAAACGTGCCTGTGGATTATGAGAAGTTACTATGGTAAACGTAGGAAGAGATCACGTAGAATCCAGCTATACTTAAAAAAGTTTATAAATATTGCGGATGAAGTCGTCCTAAAAAAAATTATTATTTA
The DNA here is from genome assembly GCA_027009095.1 of Thiotrichaceae bacterium. Classification (GTDB taxonomy): domain Bacteria; phylum Pseudomonadota; class Gammaproteobacteria; order Thiotrichales; family Thiotrichaceae; genus JAGLBW01. The sequence continues at coordinate 3,027 of JALVDG010000176.1, read as the reverse complement.
CCGAAAACTTTCTTTCATTACGGCTTATTCTATCAGACTTATTTTTCGTGATAAGTTCCTGTATTACACTGTAAACTGTAGTTAGAGTTTATATTGTTATACGTAAAGCAAATAGCTTTAGATGCCTGAATTTCCATCAATTGGAATATATATATGAATATTAATAAAAATAGCGCACGTAGTACCTTATTTCAAATTGTAGTCTTTTTGATCTTTATAGCGGCTTTATTGTTTCTTTTTAAAGATAAAGTAGCCGTTCTGTATTCATCTGGTGAAATTAATTTTATAGCTATTGTACTAAATGGTCTGGTTATCTGTTTATTTTTATTAGGCATGTTCCGTATGGTGATTACCTTATTGCGTTATGTTAATGAGCATCAGACATTAAAACGTTTAGTGGGCTATTTAAAAGAAGATGCAGCTGATCCTATTGCTCGTTTATCTCCAAATGCTTTGGCTGTACAGCGGTATCAAGCAATACGCTGGATAAATAAACAAGGCTCCTCTGTTAATCAAGCCGCACTCGCGGCAACGTTAAATGCAAGTGAAAGTTCGCGTTTAACTTTGATTCGTTTTGTACATAGTATTTTGATACTGGTCGGTGTGTTTGGCACGGTTGTATCATTATCATTAGCTCTAGTTGGCGCATCCTCTTTGCTTAACTCTCCTGAAGGTGCTAAAGAAATGGGGGTAATCATTGGGGGAATGTCTTCGGCGCTGAGTACAACCATGAGTGCAATAGTTTGTTTTATTATCTTTGCTTATTTTTATATGCGCTTAAATGATTCGCGTGTACAACTATTAAGTGGTATTGAAGATGCTACCACGCTCTATATGTTACCTAAAATAAATCATTCCGAAGAGTCTTTGATTCATCATGTGTCTAATTTAACGGTTGCCTTAAATAAATCAGCTGATCGTATGTCACTAGTTGAAGGTAATTTTATTGAAGTGGGTGATAAATTAAAGCAGGCTATTAATGATTTACAGGAGGATTTAAGTAAACAAGGAATGTCAGAAATTATTCGTTTAATACGTGAAGGATTTCGTCTACCTTCTGTAGAAGACGTGAGTTCTGAAGCAAAAAAACAACGAGGCTTTAAGTGATGAGTTTCGATTTCCCTGGAGCGAATACTAATTTTGAAAATCATGGGGTGAGTGAAGAAAGCTTTTGGCCTTCGTTTACTGATATTATGATGGTTATTGTCATGGTATTTTTATTAATAGCTGTTTCGGTCATTATTACTAATTATCAGCTAGTCGAAAATCTTAAAAAAAGTATGCAGGCGGAGCAATTAGCGGAGTCGATTGCTGAAGATGCACAGTTAGAAAATTTGACACTAGAAGAGCAATTAAAGCAGTTAAAGCAACAGCTAAGCATGTTGAATACTCAATTAGCTACAGCACAGCAAAAGACAGAAGAAAGCCAAACAGCTTTGCTTGAAAGTCAAAAAAAGCTTGCGAAACTCAATATAATCGCTGCCGAGCGTCAACAACAGTTAGAAGATAAAGATAAAAAATTAGCAGCACTGCGTATTAATCAGCAAATGAATTTAGATCAGTTAGATGAAACCAAAAAAGCGTTAGCTCAGTTGCGGCTTAAGGAATCAAGTAATGTCACTAAAATCGATGAGCTAAAGGCACAGATTGCTCAGTTGCAAACAAATCTACAAGAAAAATCATCACAATTTATTGCGTTACAAAATCAGCATAAGAGTGATGAAAAGAAGCTATTAAGCTTGCAAGGTGAGATGGAGACTTTAGATAAAAAGTATCAAAAACTGCTTCGTCCCGCCCGATCATCAAAAGGTAAATTTGTTGTCTCTGTTATGTATAGAAAAAGAGGAGGGAAAAGTATTTATCGTTTGCGTGCAAGTCCTACGGCTGAGTATGAGATACTTTCACGTAAACAGCTTATTAAAAAGCTGGCAGCATTGAAGAAAAAACACACAACCAAGCTTTATGTAAAAATTATCATTCCTGAAAATAGTGGGCTGTCTTATAATGAAGCTTGGCGGTTCACGAACGAAATGCAAAAGAAATACGACTATTATTATCAAGAAGAAGAAAGTAACAATAAGTCGAAAGAAACCCAAGATAATGCTTTGGATAAGCCAAAATAAGCCGTCGATAAAAAGTTGTTAGATAATATGAACGATCAATTAGACAAAGCATACAGTAATAAAGCAGAGGCAACCCCCCATGTTAAGTAACGAAGAATTGCTGCACTATGTTCCAGAAGATAATTTATTAAAGGATAAGGTTATCCTTGTAACAGGAGCATCCGATGGTATCGGTCGAGCAATATCCCTTGCTTATGCTCGCTATGGCGCAACGGTTGTACTACTCAGTAAAAGCATTAAGCCCTTAGAGGTTGTTTATGATGAAATCATTGATAGTGGTGGACCAATACCTGCCATTTATCCTCTAAATATGGAGGGCGCTAATGTTAATGATTATATGACAATGGCGGAGACTATCGAGAAGGAGTTAGGACGTTTAGATGGTATTGTACTAAATGCAGGGTGGTTACCCGCTTTTATTCCCTTTAAGGAGTACGATGTGGAGCTGTGGTCAAAAACAATCACTGTAAACCTCCACGCCAATTTTTTAATTATAAAAGCCTGTTTGCCATTATTAGAAAATGCCGAAGATCCTGCTATTTTAATGTCGGCACACGAAGGGCGTAAAGCCTATAATGGTGCTTTTGGTATCGCTAAAGCAGGCATGAGTGCGATGATGGATATTATTGCGGATGAGTATGATGGTGATGAAATGTTTATTCGTGTCAATAGTATTGATACTGGTCCCCTAAAAACACAAATGCGTCGTTTAAACTATCCGCTTGAAGATATTGATACACTAGCTGATCCAGAGGCAGTCGTAGGTCCTTACCTCTACTTTATGGGAGCTGATGCAGGTAGGCGCACCGCTGAACATATTAAATACGAACGTTTAGCAGCGGATACTAAATGGCAGGCGGAGTAGTTGCTTGAGCAAATTACAATTAAGTAAAATTATCTTCAT
>JALVDG010000175.1 GCA_027009095.1 Thiotrichaceae bacterium | reverse complement strand
AAGGCAAAAGGGCGGAGTTTATGAGTATAAATGAGTACTTTTAACGCAGAAATCGAGCAAAATAGAGTACAAGCCGAGTAGTTACAAGAAATACTTCTAAAAAATTAGACCGTAACATATAGAATTCATTTCATTTAAAGTTTAACCCACTATCTTTTGAGGTCTTAAATAATGTCTATAAAACCAAATCCCTATATCTGCAAATGTTCTCAGTGTAACTGGGAAATAGGTATCGCTCCTAAAAGTGATGCACTCATGCCTTGGGATTATTTTGATTGTTGTCCTGAATGTGGAAATAAGGAGCTTATCAATGAGCCATTAGGTTTGTTCAAAGAGCAATTATGGAGACTCACGGGGAAAATGTCAGATTCTAAACGAAGCAGGAGGACATAATGAATCTAACAAAATTTCTGAAGGGTATTTTTGATATTCAAAGTCTCTGTACAGGAGACTTTATTAAAGATAAATGTAAATCATTGATTTTTAATATTTGTAATTTTATTCAGTAACATAAAATCAACAACTTAAAAAAAGTGTCCTGTACAGAGCGTTAGTCCATAATATTTCTATCCTGTGTTTCGTATACTAACTACGGTCCAATATCATCATCACGGTTAATGATTTTAGGTTTAATCTTAGGCTCTTTTTCTGTCTTATCATCTGCTATTTTTTCTTCGCCTATGTCTTGAGAGTCGTTATCTGTATTTTTAGTTTCAGCTGATTTTTTAGCTTCTTCTTCCTCAGCTTCAATACGCTCAAGTTCTGCATCTAGTTCTTCATCTGTTAGATTTTGATGCTCGTCTTCGTCCTCATCGTACTCTTCGTATTCGTAATTTTCATCCTCCCATAGGCTATCTGCGGTTGCACCAACTGCTGCAGCGCTTGTACCCGCTGCCATCGCATAGGCTGATTTTAGGCGTTCTTCTTCTTGCATTGCGTCGCGGGATTTTCCTGCTTCTTTAATTTGTTTTTTGAAGATGCCACTGAACACAAGACCAAGCTCAAAGAGTAGCCACATAGGAACGGCTAGCATTACCTGAGAGATAACATCAGGTGGGGTTAATATCATGCCGATAATGAATGCACCAACAATAACGTAAGGGCGTTTATTAGCGAGGCTTTCTTTTGTTGTTATGCCTGTGCTAATAATAAGAATGGTTGCGATTGGCATTTCGAATGCGAAACCAAAGGCAAGGAACATCATAATAACAAAGTCGAGATAGTTCGATATATCGGGTGTATAGGTTGTGCTAGAAGGGGCGAATAAGGGGAGTACCGTAAACATCATCGGTAAGAGTGCGTAGTATACAAAGGCAACGCCGAGGTAAAATAGGAATACGCTAGATGATAGTAAAGGGAATATTAATTTCTTTTCGTGTTTGTATAAGCCAGGTGCAACAAATGCCCACATTTGATAAAAAACATAGGGTAGGGCGATTAAGAAAGCAAGTAAGAAAGCAAATTTATAAGGGACTAAAAACGGTGCGGCAACGCCCGTGATAATTAATTTTTGACCTTGAGAAATAAGCGGGTTGGCAAGCCAGTCAAACAATGTTTGTGCAAAGGGAGCAAGAAAGACAAAAGCAACCACAATAGAGATAACGATACGCATCATATGGTTGCGTAGATCAATTAAATGGGTAAGGAAACCTTCTTCTTGTTCTGCTGGCTCGGTTGTTTTTGTTTCGCTGATTTTATGCTTATCAGTCATTTTTCTTAGCTTCGCTTTTGGCAGTCGTTTCGTTGTCTTTATCTAAAGATTTTACATCATCTACGCTACTGTGAATGGTGTTTTCAAAAATATCTTTAGCATCATCAACAGTCCCTTTTAGCTCTTCTTGTGTGCTACTTACCATTTTGCGTAGTTCTTCAATTTCTTGTTGCTGTTCTGAAAGAAGATTTTTCATTTCAGATGCTTGGAATTCACGTTCAATATCTGCTTTCGTTGACGAAATAAAGGCTCTGGCTTTGCCAACCCAGCTACCAACCTTCGAAGCTACTTCTGGTAGACGCTCAGGACCAACAACGAGTAATGCAATGACTGCAATTACCATCATCTCGGTCATACCAACATCAAACATGATGAGATCCTATTTAAGAAAAAAAATTTAAGATTATTGAATTTAAGCTTTATCTTTTACCTTAGATTCAGCATCAATGACATTGCCTTTTTCTTGCTTGGTGACTTGTTCTGGTTTATCTTCTTGAGATTCTTTAATTGATTTTTTGAAGTTTTTGATTGCTCCACCTAAGTCGCCACCAGCATTGCGAAGGCGTTTTGTGCCAAATAAAACGAGTACGATCACTAGAATCAAGATAAGTGATCCTGTGCTTGGCATACCAAATGCGAATATCATATTGTTCTCCTAAAGCTCTGTTGAGCAATTTACATTAGTTGTAACTATTTACGACGGTTTGCTTTTTCCACTAATCCAGAGGTGCCAAAGCGTCGCTCTAATTCTTTTAATACATCATCAGGATGTAAGCCCTGTTGAGCCAGTAGTACCATTGTGTGAAACCATAGGTCAGCAACTTCGTAGACAATTTTGTCTTTTTCGCCATCCTTTGCCGCCATCACCACTTCGGTAGCTTCTTCGCCGACTTTTTTTAATATTTGATCGAGTCCCTTATGATAAAGTTTAGCAACATAAGAGCTATCAGGGGCAGCTGATTTACGAGATTCTAAAACCTCTGCAACTTGCGAAAGTGTACCGTTAGTTGTCATAAATAAAAATAATTAAAATGATAATTTAATAAAAAGTAATAGAGCATAATCAATATTTTCGTCAAATCTAAACGGTGGGGTGGATAAGTGTAACGCATTTACCGTAATACGTTGATCTTGGTGGATGCACTATCGCTTATCCACCCTACAAGTTACAATCTTCTCAGTTAATGTGCGGTGCTATATCCGCATTTCAATCCCTTGCTCTGCCATATATTGTTTCGCTTCACCAATGGTATATTCGGCAAAGTGGAAAATACTGGCGGCTAAAACGGCATCTGCACCTGCTTTTAATACACCATCGGCTAAATGCTGAAGATTGCCAACACCGCCTGATGCAATCACTGGGATATTTACCGCATCAACGATGGCTTTAGTCAGTGGAATATTAAACCCCGCCTTTGTACCATCACGATCCATACTGGTGACAAGTAACTCACCCGCACCGTAGTTTTCCATTTTCATTGCCCATTCAACGGCATCAATGCCTGTGCCTTTGCGTCCGCCGTGGGTGAATATCTCCCACTTATCTGGCTCATCTTCTGCGCTTACTTTTTTTGCATCAATGGCAACGACGATACATTGTGAG